>JBNAIF010000041.1:0-10313 GCA_050043595.1 Nitrososphaeraceae archaeon
AGTCAATGCATTCAACGATGAAAATTGTTTGTTGTAATTCCTTAGTTCTGTTTCATAGTTAGATTTTTTTCGAATATCACTTTCAGCTAACCAAAATTCAGATGTTGTTATAAGATCTCTAAGTAATACTAATATTTTATCAAATGATAAGTCATATAATTTTTTTTCAAGTTTATCAAATGAAACATGATCTAAATCCAAATATTCAAAAAGTATATTTAGTTTTTCATCATTATTTTCATAATACCACTTATACATTTTATTAATTTGTTTGTAAACAGTTGGATGTAACTTTTTAGTCAATAGATAAAATAATAAATTGAAAGAGGTATAAAATTATTAATAATACGAAATAAATGTATATTATAAATCATAAAAGAATAGAAAAAATATCCAAATTTAGTTCGTCTCATAATATGAAATTAATTTATGTTGCTTAATGCATATTTTATAACTACATTTATAATATTTAGTTATATTTATTAACTACGTTGATAAAATCGGAATTCAGAGAAAGTAAAATGATAAACTTTAATTTAAGATTTATGAAGAAATATATTTATTTGATTTCATTTGTAGGATTCGTATTTTTCATATTTAATCTATCTATATCAGACGTAGATGCCCAATTTGAGTTTAAAAAAGGTGATGAAAAAACTGTCGAAAAGTTAGATATCCCATCTATAGAAGTTTCGTATAATAACAATGAAGTGGAAATGGAACCGTATATATATTTGCAAGATAATGTCCAAACACAAATTGTTCAACCAATATTAGAAGACGACGACATAGACATAAAAGAATTAGATCTTGTGGTAAAACGTGGTGATTCAATTACAATTGAATATGATGAGAAACCTTCGAAAATTACTGCATTTGGAATAGATTATAATACAGACGAAGTAAAATTACATCAACTAACTAAGATAGAAGATTCTACCTTTGTTATTTCGGATGATGTTCCAGACGGATTAATCACCTTAGAAATACGATCTGTGTATAATGATAAAGAAATATCATACACTACACCGATATTCATAGAACCATAAAAATAAAAAATATTAGTAGAGTTGTTTCATATACACCAGAATTTAACTAAAAAACAATGTTAAATAACAGATATTTAAAAAAGATCTTTATGTACGTATCTTTATCAGTATAGTAATTGTAGTAATAAATGAACAAATTAGACCAAAAACGATAGCTCCTAATAGTGATTCATTAAGGTATCCAAAGACATTATATTGTAACCAATGAATAATTTTTGGGAAAAATAAATAAATGCTAAAACCAAAACTAAAACCCAGAAACCAAAAAATAAAGATAATTGATTTTTTAGATATTATAAAACACCTCAATAAAAAAAATAATATTTGAAAAAGAAATGTTAAAAATCACGATATAAAATTAGGAATTATAACTATAATAAATCAAAGGTCAATGAATATAATATTTGATAGATAATAAAATTTGATTTTATGACAAATAATAAAATTAGTTTAAAATTAAGAAACAATTATGCAAATTAAATGTAATAATATTTATAATAAAAGATGTAAGAAATAATGATGGAAAAGATCAACGGAGAAACAATAACTGGAATAGCACTTGTATTTTTAGCATCACTCTTTCTGTTTGCTGGATCTATTAATGATGTATGGGCAATTATTATCCCGGCAGATTATCTCATAATGGCTATTGGTTTTGCATTCATAGCTTTGGGAGTAGTTACAACCATAAGAGCTAGGAAACAACCTCAAGAAACTAGTACACATCATTAATCCATTTTTAATGAAAAAAATTCTTGTTTTTTACTCGAATGGAAAATTGAAGACATTTGATTATTCTTAATACATTAATTATATTTATTGCAATTGTCTCAGCACAACAAACTGAAATTTCAAATTCTTCTAATCACATATTAAAAGATATTTTCAATGCAGTTACAGATTTAATTTATAACTTAGGTCATTTTGGAATATTTGTAGCAGCATTAGTTGAAACATTATTTCCAATTATACCTAGTGAACTAATTTTCCCGTTAGCCGGATATGTAGCACAAGATCAAAATTTAGGAATAGAATATGCAATTACCATGGCATTGTCGGGATCTCTAGGGTCGACATTAGGAGCTATTGTAATATACTATATTTCCCTAAAACTAGGCAGAAGAGTACTATTAAGAATAGGAAAATATGTACTAATAAACGAAAGAAAATTAAAACGAGCTGAAATATGGTTCGAAAAACATGGACAGTTAGCTGTTTTTCTTGGAAGATTAGCTCCTGGCATACGAGAGCTGATATCAATTCCTGCAGGTTTATCGAAAATGAACATAATATACTTTACTTTCTTTACTTTTATTGGATCCTTTATATGGAGTTTAAGCTTAACTCTTGTTGGTTTCTATCTAGGAGATGCATGGGATACATTTGCGGAGGAATCGTCAGATTTTTTCAATATCATTGCAATAGCTATTATAGTGGTTATTGGAATTATATTGATTATTAAGACATATAAAAATAAAAAAAGAAAAAAATCTAGTCAGTAATATTACTAGAAGAATATTTATGTCCTTGGTATTTTCGGAAGTTGATATAATCGTTATTTACTTCTAAAGCAGCTTTAATTATTTTACTTTTTATGCTTTTTGAAGAAGACAAGAACATCTTAGTATCTTTGGGTAAACAATGACCGCCAATTCCATCACGTGGTTCCAAAATGTTTACATTCCATTTAGTATTAAGAGCATCTCTTAGTTCATGAAATGAGACAGAATTTGCACTACAATATAAATATAAATCTTCTGCGAATGCAATTTGTAAATATCTATGAGAATTCTCTATTATTTTAGTTAATTCTGCAGTCTCGATAGTAAATACGGGATGCATAGGTATTTGAAGACATTTTTTATTGATCGATGAATATATTTCAAGATTTTGTATACATAAAGAATCAGTTTGTGATTGTATATTAGTATTAGATACAGTAATAGAAGAAATATTTTCAGCGGTGCTAAATTCAGATTTTTTTTCAGATATAAAACTATCAGAAATAGTTTCAGAAGAATCAATTAGTTCTTTCCTACCGTCATAAAAACTTAAACCCTTATTTAAACAACATGAACTTACCCCACCAATTATTCGTGGTTGATTAACTCCATGTTCTTTTTCTTCAAGAGAATACCATCTGTGCGGAGCATGAACTACATGTAATCTGTGATCCATTAGTTCAAAGATTTTTCTAGATGTGCCTTTTGGTATTGTGCTTTCAATAGATACTAATGCACCGTCTTTTGCTACCAAAGATATTTTTTTGGCAACAGAAACAATCCCATCGATATTTGGTGAAAATATATCATCAGATTGATGGGTCGAAATACATATAATATAAATATCAAATGAATTAAAATCAGAAGTTGTTTTTAACCCGATCTTGTTTGATGCATTTTTCATCATTATTGGATTAATATCATAACCATATACATCAAAACCTTTATCTTTTATATATTTAGCAACTGGAAAACCTAATTGACCCAAACCAATAACTAAGATTTTGCTACTACCAATATTATTAGAATTTTGCATTTGATAAAAAATGTAAATTTTTTATTATATAGATTGGCGAAAAGAATCTAATAGTAATCTAATTTAAAAATCACATTATACTATAAATAAGTGATTTATTATAGAAAATATTTAGATATATATTTCAAAAAAAATAAAACTAATTAATATATAAGTAGAAACTTCTATCTAAATAATATAGAAAATATAATGTATAATATGCAAGACTATTAAATATGATGCGTAACAATATGATAAAAGTGTATGAAAGAGATCATATCTACTACGGAATTATTATCACGTATTCAAAAAAATGATGAAAGATTAATTATTATAGATGTAAGATCTTTTGATGAATATTTAAAAGGACATATTCCAAATTCGGTAAATTTAGAACTAATGCAATTTCATTGGATAGATACTAAGCGGAAAGGTATAAAATATTTTAACAGACAGGCAATAGATTTATTTTCATTCATAGGTATAAAAGATAACATATACATTATTTTTTATGATAACATATCTGGACCTTATGCATCTAGAGGAATATGGTTATCCCATTATTTATCTCATGATAAAGCATCAATATTGAACGGAGGATTTAACCAATGGAAAAAGGAAAACAAACCAATAGAAATGAAAACAAATTCCTTCAAAAAACGTAAATACATACCAAAAATCAATCCTAAAATATTAGCAGACTATCAATATGTTAAAAAATCAATAAAGAAAAAAAAGACGATAATAATTGATTCTCGATCAAACATGGAATTCAATGGAGAACATACTAGGGCTGCACGTAATGGTCATATAAAATCAGCAATAAACATAGAATGGAAAAAAAATATTAAAGAAAATAAATTTAAAGAAATAGACGAGTTAAGAGAAATATACAGAAATATTCCAAAAAATAAAGAAATTATAACTTATTGTCAAGGAGCATACAGAGCAGCAAATACATATGTAATTTTAAAGATGCTTGGATATAAAAAAGTAAAAATGTATTTAGGTTCGTGGAATGAATGGGGTAATAAAAAGAAATCTCCTATAGAAAAATAAGATAAAATTATCCAAACTTTCCGGAAACATATCTTTCAGTCAATTCTTTTTTGGGATTACCAAATATTGTTTTTGTTTTACCGAATTCAATTAATTCACCCAGATACATAAATGCAGTATAATCTGAAACCCTAGATGCCTGTTGCATATTATGTGTAACAATAACAATTGTAAGATGTTTTTTTAAATCATGAACTAGATCTTCTATTTTTGATGATGCGATTGGATCTAAAGCAGATGTTGGTTCATCCATCAACAAAACTTCAGGTTGCATGGCCAAGGCTCTAGCAATGCATAACCTTTGTTGTTGACCTCCAGATAAACTCATTCCAGGTTTATTGAGTTCATTGTGAACTTCATCCCATAAGGCAGCACCTTGCAAACTATCGTATACTACCTCATCGAGAAGTTTTTTATCTTTAATACCATTTAATTTTAAACCAGCTACAACGTTATCATAAATACTCATGGTAGGAAATGGATTAGGTTTTTGAAAAACCATACCTATTCTTCTTTTAACGATCATAGCATCGGTAGCACCATTATAGATATTCACATTATCTAACATAATCTGACCGTTAACATATGCACCATCAGTCATCTCATGCATACGATTAAGACAACGTATAAGAGTTGTTTTTCCACAACCAGAGGGACCAATAAAAGCAGTTACAGATTTATTTTCTATGCCTAAATTAATATTTTTTAAAACATGTTTATCGTGAAAACCACCATTGAGATTTTTTACCTCCATTTTATAGCTTGGATAAGAATTTTTACTTTGTTTTTCAACTAATTCTGATAATGATTCTTTCATATTGATCGTGTTGGATCAAACTATATCCTTATTTTTACTAAATAAGTCATATCTATATATTCAATATAGTAATATGTACTCTACTAGTACTTGAAATATTACTGATTTGAACAATATAAGAATTATAAAGTAAAAAAAATGATAATAATAAGATTGAAAAACTCAATAGCCATGCATAATTTTTAATTAATGATGAATATTTAAAAATGAAGAAAAAAAGTAAAAATTATTGGAATATTCAGATACAAAAAATAATGAAATAGAAAATAATAAAAATATAATAATTAGAGAATTAAAAGATTCGGATTTAAATAATGGGTTTTTTGATACATTAGAAAATTTATCAAATGTGCAAGATATCAAAAAAAATCAGAATATGGGATACAAGATACTAAAAGAGATATTAGAAAATAAAAATTTGTTTGTATTTGTAGCTTTGGAAAATAATATTATTGTTGGTAGTATTACTATAATTATTGAACAAAAATTTATCCATAATGGAGGCATGGTAGGTCATATTGAAGATGTAGTTACGAGAAAAGGTTTTGAAGATAAAGGAATTGGAACAAAACTAGTAAAAAATGCATTAAAATTTGCGGAACGAAAAAAATGTTATAAAGTAATATTAAATTGTTCGAAAGAGAATACAGGATTTTATAAAAAAAATGGATTTGTAGTACATGGCATTGAAATGCGATATGATATAAATAAGAAAAAAACTGAATAAGATAGTAATAAGATAAAATCAAAGACTTTAATATAATAGACGAGTATCATCATAAAATGAGTAAATATTCTCCAATTATTCAGATTCGTAAAATTAAAGATGTTGATTTAGATGGTGGCGTAGTTTTTGATGGTTTTCAGAGTATAGGTCTTACAAGTACAATAGCATGCGGATGTTTTATCAATTCCCTTAAAACTGAATTAGTTGGTGTATTAGATTCTCCTATTTTTCCGCCCATATCAGTAGTTTATAATTCAAAACCATATTTTCCTGCAAGAATTTATGCAAATGAAGAGAAAAAGCTCTCTTTTTTTGTATCTGAAATCAATCTAGAAGTATCCTCATACAGACCAATAGCAAACGCAATTCTAACTTGGGCAAAAGAAAATGATTGTAAGACAATTATAAGTATAGCAGGAAAACCTACAGAAAAAAATGATGAATCCAAAGATGAACCAAAAGTATATGCAATTTCAAATTCGAAAGAATATATGAAGAAACTGGAAGAGGCAGGAATACAACCAGTAGTAAATGGATCTATAAGAGGAATTCCAGGAATATTATTGAATGAATCGACATGGAGAAAAATTAATGTTGTAGTTTTTATTGCAGATGTAATTGCAGGGGTACCAGATTTTCGAGCAGCTGCAACAGTATCACAGGCTGTAAGCAGAATAATCCCTGGAGCTCATTGTGACATTAAACAATTAATTAAAGAAGCAGAAGTAGTAGAACATAATTTGAGAGATATAAAAAATCAATCAAATAATAAAATTGAAGATATAATATACAGATAATAAAAAATCAAATTACTACATAGATTTCAATTCTAATATTATGGTTACATATAAAAATGAAAAAAATTAATGAGAATCCCATCATAGCATTTGATTCTGGAATAGGTTCTTTATCAATAATAAAGGAATTAAGAAATAGACTGCCTGATGAAAACATCATTTATTTTGCAGATAGAGTTCATTTTCCATATGGTACAAAAACTCGCGAAGAATTGTTTAAAATTATGATAAATACAATAAAATATTTAGAAAGATTTTCACCAAAATTAATAATTATAGCATCTAATACACCATCTGTTCAAATATTAAATGACTTAAAAAAAAATACTCAAATACCATTAATTGGAGTAATGCCACCTCTTAAAGAAGCGGTGAATTTAACAAAAAAAAACCACATAGGAATAATGGCAACGAATGGAACAATCAAAAGTAGAGAATTGCAATTCCAAATAGATAATGAAATTCCACAACACATCTTTGTGTCCAAATTTGATGCATCCGTATTAATAAAACAGATAGAAAATGGCGTATTTTTAAAGGATAGTGATAAGATATTAGATAATATAATGCAGATAACTGAAAATAGCAAAATTGATGAGATAGATGTAATAACTTTATCTAGCACTCACTTACCGTTAATTAAATCATATTTTAAAGAGGTATTTCCAAAGATAAAATTTGTTGATCCTGCCCAAATTATTGCACTGGAAACTAAAAAAGAATTATCTATAAGAAATGTTCAAAGAAAGGTAAAAAACGGTACTTTGAGAATCTTGGTATCTAAAGATAAGAAGAAATTTCAAAAAATGTTGAATTATTTTGGAATAAGACAAGAACCAAGAGAAATTTTTCTTTCTTTTTAAAAAAATTAAAAAAATACAAATATATTTAAATTATCAGAAAATCTCCTTAGGCAAACCTAATAGGTTTTAATCTATGAAAAGACAGATAAGATTGGGAATTGATGTTGGTGGTACATTTACAAAAGCAGTAGCTATAGACATAGCTGATGGAAGTTTAATCGGCAAAAAAACAGTCCACACTACACACGAATCTAGTAAAGGAGTATCAGAGGGGATTATTTTATCACTAACTAATCTAATGAATAAATATGATATAAATAAATCAGAAATAGATCTAATTTCACATAGTACTACTCAAGCAGTTAATGCATTGTTGGAAGGAGATACCGCAAAAGTGGGAATAATAGGAATGGGTGTAGGTATTGAGAAATCAAATGTAATAAAACGTACAAATATTGGACAAATTAAATTATCATCTAACAAAGTCTTAGAAACATATTATAGATTTTTAGATACATCAAAATATTTAGATGAAAACGAGGTTATAGCTACTATAGAATCATTGAAAAAAGAAGGCGCTCAAGTATTAGTAGTAAGTGAAGCTTATGGTGTAGACGATCCGAGCAATGAAAAATATATTATGGAAAGATCAGATATTCCTATAACTGCAGGTCACGAATTAACTGGGATTTATGGATTAGAAATAAGAACATTGACTGCAGCCATTAATGCAGGAATTATGCCTAAATCAATTAACACAGCAAAATATGTGGAATCTGCAGTTAGAAATGAAGGAATAGACACGCCTATAATGATAATGAAAGGAGATGGAGGTGTAACAGATATTGAAACCTTCAAAGACAAACCCATAACAACGGTTTTATCTGGACCAGCAGCAAGTGTTGCGGGAGCGTTATTACATTCAAATGTCCTACACGGTGTATTCATAGAGATTGGAGGAACGTCAACAAATATATCAATAATAAAAAATGGTAAGCCAGAAATACGATATGTTACCATAATGGATCATCCAACATGTATTCGTTCAATTGATGTAAGAGTAGCCGGAGTAGCTGGAGGATCATTAATAAGGATGAAAAAAAATAAGATTATAGATGTTGGACCTAGATCTGCACATATTGCAGGTTTGAGATATTCATGTTTTGTAGAGCCAGAAGAGATTAAAAATGCTAGACTAATTTTATTTAAACCAAAAAATAATGATCCGGATGATTATGTTTGTCTAGAAAATTCTGATAAAAAAAGAATAGCCATAACCAATACTTGTGCAGCTAATGCACTAGAAATTGTTGAAAAAGACAATTATGCTTATGGAAATACAGAATCAGCAAAAATTGCATTAGCAAAATTAGGTGATGTATTGGGAGTAAAATATGACCAAGCGGCTATAATGGTACTAGACTGTTCTACAAAGAAAATCTTGGAAATAATGAAACCGATGATTAAAGAATACGATTTGAATGATAAAAAAATTACTTTAGTAGGAGGTGGAGGTGGAGCATCAGTTATTGTACCGTACATATCAAAAATTCTTCAAATACCACACAAGATAGCAGAACATTCTGAAATAGTTTCATCAATTGGAGTAGCTGCTGCAATGATATATGAAGAGATTGAAAAAACAGTAAATGAAACAAATCCTAATGATATATCGGAAATGACAGAACAAATCAAAAAGCAAGCATTAGATAAAGGTGCGTCACCAGAATCATTATCAATTCAATCTGAGTATATTAGTGAAAGATCGTTATTAAGAGTAACTGCAACAGGAAATGTAGAATTAGATATTGAAAAAGACAATAGAAAAGAGATTACGCAAGAAGAAGCTAAAACATTGGCAGAAGAAATATTAGAAAAAAATAATGTTGAACAAATTCTAAATATGAAAAATTACTATGGTTTTAGTTGTGAGATTATTAAGAAAAAAATTTTTAAAAAAACTATAGAAACACCTATTGTCATATTGGACAAATTTGGACGCATAAGATTAATGATAGAAAATGCGCACATAATTCAAGGAACTAGAGAAATAAAATCCAATATTGAGAACATAATTATGAATTTAAAAGATAAAAATGATCTTGCCCCTCAAATTCACATACTTGATGATGTTAAAATAATAGATTTTTCAAGTTTAACATCTAAAGAGAATCTAATTGGAGCATTAAATAAAGAATTAGAAAAAATTACATATGACGACGTTACAATCATAATTAAAAAATAATAAAAAATTATTAGAATTTAAGAAATTTTAAGTTATTAATATATTTTTTTTATGATGATCATATTCCATATTTTTGTTTACATAACAATATTCAAATTTTTATATCATAGTTTAGGATGACGGCAGATAACATTCATTTATTCAATATTTATAGTTAACAAAATTAAAAGATCTGAAATTTATAAAAATAAATAAAATTGATAATACATAGTTGTTGATAGTTTTATGAAAAATATTGAAAAGTTTTTATGATTGAATTCAAATTAATCTAATAGTATTTGTCAAATGAAGTATTAATT
>JBNAIF010000042.1:0-3891 GCA_050043595.1 Nitrososphaeraceae archaeon
CAGAATTCATAGATGCAGTTCCACTTGAAATTGGAAAAGGTGTAGAGTGTGAATTACAGGATGGAAATCTACAAGCATGTATTGATGCTGGTTTTGCAAATAATGGAGATTTCGGTGCAGATAGATATGACATGAACGTGACTCAATTTAATGGCAATGTCATGACTGGATTTTCAATAGTAAATCATACCCAATTCGTACCAGCTAGTAATAACCCCAATAATCCAGATGTAGAGGCTGCTGTCCTTGTTGGATTAGAACCAGGATTCACCTACACATTGACTGAAATACAAGCGGTAGACTTAGGTGGAGATATCTTTCCAGTTGACAATATTCCAGATGCACTCTGTAATGATATAGAATTAGATCCAGGAACAGAACTAATAGGTTCAATCGATACACAGAATGATGCCATAGTTTGTGTAGCAATTGATGAAATTTGTGTCGATGGATTTGAAGTTACAGAAAATTCGATTGAACTCGAATGTGAGGTATCTAATATTGCAATAGCAGCCGAAGAAACATAAGAAAATCTTCAATTGTATAAAAATTCAATAATTTTTTATTTTTTTTAAAATATTAACGATATTTATTATGTAAAGTTATTAAATTATAATAATAAGAAAATACTTAAATCAGAAGTCAATAAAGTTCTCATATCTTAGATGGAATCAGAATTACACCTACTAAGTGCAATTGCATCTTTCGTCGCAGCCTTGATTCCAATATATTTTATAATAAAGTTAAATGGTTATTTGAAGATACTTTCAATTGTTTTAGCCATATTCATAATATTTCATGGCATATATCATATGATCGATTATTACAAGTATGAATTAATAGCAGATGTAATATTTTTGCCAATATCAATCATAATCTTGATAATTTTTGGTATCTTGTTATTAAATATTCCTAATCATAGCAATAACAAGAATAATGAAAATAAAATAGAGATAAAAAAAGATGAGTGAAATACTGTTACAACAAATGGAAATTATAGTATTAGCATTATTGTTTGTAGCTCTAGGAATTTTCATTGCTGCATCCTTTATGAAAAGAAAGGTCAAATCATTTCATGTATCGATTTCTTTATTTTTATTGATATGGATAATTGGTGAGATAATTCATTATTTTACAGCGCCAGAACACGGGATAATAGAAAATAAAGTAGAATCATGGTCAATTGAGGATTTAGGAATGATAATTCATACTATAGCAATGGTATTATTTGCTGTAATTATGTGGACAAGATTTTATACTGCACGTAAAGCAGGAAAAAATATGATCGAAACTCTTGACTCCATTCTGAAATAATAAAAACTAAAAGTATTAAATTGAAAAGAAATGATTCGCCATTTTTTCTTGTTTGTTAATATTAGGAATAGCAGTAATTTCCACTTCGCCTAAATTATAAGTAATATTAAATGATCTATAAACACTCCGAAACATACTGTATTTTTTACCATCTTCAGTGATGGTTATATTTTCAACTATAAGGAGATCTTCATCAACCAACCATTTGATTTTCCTATAAGCTGTAGTATGCGGAATATCTATTTTCTTTATAATTTCTGGCACTGACATAGACTTTAATGTAGTACATTCTATAATTTTTGACATTTCAGTATCAGCAAGAGCAGATAAAATAGATCTATTCAACCTCTTGCTTCTAACCTCCATACAATATTAATAATTATCATTATGCTTAAATTTCTTACTAAACATTGTTAATCTTTTTTGGTTTTACTATCAATGATAATGTTTAATCTTTTGATGGCAGAATCGTTTTTAATTAAATCATCATAATGAGACAAAACCAGATCCATATATATCATATGTATAGTTTATTTTTTTATTAAATATTAATAGAAAATATGCAGTTTTAAATTGTTCTAATTACTAAAAATTTTTGCTTTTAGATTACATAACTCATTCAAACAATCCACATTATTATATAACCATTTATGATTATCTAACAATAAGTTATGAAACAAGTTGTACTTCAATATACTCTTAACACCATCTTATCATCTTAAATTTAAAAATAGTGACATATTCTTCATTCATTGTCTTGATATATGAAATAACAGTTTATACAATACACCTCCGTAGAGACCTTACTTTATCATCCAATTTTGTAAACCTTTCAATTTACTTAATATTGCTTAATATGTTATCTAAATAAATAAATAATATGGAGTTGTATGAAATTTAAGTCACATATACATTCCATATTTATTTAATTCAATTTTTTCGAAACATTTGGCTAAACTATGTTTTTTTATTCAAAAATTATTTAAAGATCAAACTAATACCGATAACAATAGTGACTGTTTCTGGTTCAAATATATGTTCTTTATAATATAATAGAATCATATGATAATTCATTAGAATTATAAAACTAACCGATTATTAAATCAAATATTTTTAAGTAAATCAGTCCATTTTGATTTCTGATTAAAAATAAAATATAAAAAGTATAGAGTATTGAGATCTGTAAAATTAGAAAAAACTTTCAGAAAAGGAACAATTTTATTATTTATCGATTTTAAAAGAGTTTATTATCATTTTAGCTTCTGGTAGATATCTATCATAATTTTCATTTGATCCTACAAATTTTAGTTCATAAGCTAGGTTGCTATTTATTGTCCAAATACTCAAAATCTTGCTTTCAAATTTTTTCGAAATATTATTATTTTGATAATTACTAGAGAATTGTTCCATATATTCTAATTCATGAGCTGGATTTCCTGCAAGTTCAGTTTCTGTAGAATTTAAAATAGATACAGTAGTAGTAAATTCTCCAGGAATTTGTATCTGTTTTTCCTTGATAAATCTCTCAGTAAAATCATCTAATGTTTGTTCATTCAAAGATAAAGGATATAATTTTATTATTAGGTATGGCAATTTGTAATTACCTTCAAAAAAAATAGATACTAGTTGAGAATAAGACATTGTAAGAAGTGATTCTTCAATTAAATCTGCGGTTGAAGGGTATTCAAATTGAATTCCATGATATTCATTTTTGAAAGTTTTTGAAAGTTGATTTTGTATTGATTGATTCAATTGAAGTTCAGATTCTGCTGATATCTCTTTTATTATACCATATTGTTGTTTGTTTAAAGAAAATTGTTTATTTGTTAATGGATCCTGAACAAAAAAGATGGGTGCTAGAATAAACATAAACATGAACATTATTGTGAATGATGAAACGAAGAATAAAGAAATCATCAGATTGAAGTGCATAGAACAATTATTCTTTGTATTATTCATATATAAATTCTCTATATTTGATTATTTCATTTAAAATTTAATTTTATCGATATAGAAATGAAATTGAATTATTGTTTCTTGTCTTGTCATTGTATTTTAGTTTTGATCATATTATTATAGTCTTTTTTCAAACAAAAGAAAATTAATATTGTTACTGTATGTAATAGAATTTATACTAACTAACATAAATTCATACTATTATCCAATATTTTTGATAATAACAAATTTAGTTTCCTTATTCTAGTCAGTTTCTTATTGTCAATCAAGACAATTCTAAATTTGGCATACAAAAAAGAAAATAATGTAAGTATCAAAGAAAGGAGATTGGTAGTAAACTCTTTATCTGTATTTTCTGTGATCGAGTTTAAGAAATACTTCTAAAGCATCAATAATATTTCAAAATGAGAAAAGAAGTCATGTGTTTGTCTGGAATTGGATTCAAAGGTTTGATTCATTTCAAATTTATAACAAACATAGAAGAATCACTGCATTCATAATTGACGAAATTATGATTCAAATTGGAAATACAAATTGTTGGTTGTGGATTTGTATAGAACCAGTACATAAATCTGTGCTTGGAATACATATTTCAAAGGATAGAAACATGTTTGTTACAGA
>JBNAIF010000043.1:0-7373 GCA_050043595.1 Nitrososphaeraceae archaeon
AATAAAACTTGTTTATAATTTTAAAAATATTGCGGTTGTTGGAATGTCAGGAAAAAAAGAAAAACCCTCACATTATGTTCCTAACTACATGAGAGAGCATGGATTTAATGTAATACCAATTAATCCTAATTATGATCAAATCATGGGAATAAGATCTTTTGATAAAGTTTCTGATGTTCAATCAGAGATAGATATCGTAAATGTATTCAGAAAATCTGAAGATATTCCAGATGTAGTAAAAGACATATTAAGAAAAAAAAATATAAAAATATTGTGGTTACAAGAAGGGATACATAATCCTACTGCTGAAAAAATTGCAATCAATACTGGTATTCAAGTGATTTACAATAGATGTATAATGAAAGAACACATGAGATTATTTTGATTTGATTTTTTCTTTAATTATTTTGAATTAGTACATTAAAACATATTAATTCTAACTTTAATCTATAGTCCAACTTAGAGTTGAATCAACATGGATTCAACTTTTTGTTGTTCATTCTGTATTATCTCTTTTTACAACGGACTGATTTTCGTAGGGAAATAGTTCTATTTATTTTAAATTAACTCAGCTAAAAGAAAATAATAGATAATTTATGGAAAAATTCTTTTTATTATCTTATCATTATTTCCATTCCCAAATCTTTACAATCCCATTACCTTCTTTGTCTACATCTGCTTCAAATATTCCTACCATGTTATTTAGAAAAGCAAGTTTACCTTTTGAAGAAGTCTTATAAAATACTGATCCACAGAAATTCACTCCTCCTTCTCCATTCGAACGTCCTATTCCGTATCCTCGAAAAGCGGCAGTTTCCCCTCCATCTTCAGTAGTTATTATATGTTGGCCTTCACCATAAACAACATCTTTACCTACTGGAACCTCCCAAAAGGTTGCAACCAGTGTGATATCGATATCTTTGAATTTTCCTTCTTCTGTAAAAGTATGTTCTACTTTATTTTCTTCTGCATTTAATACTCTTGAATATATGGTCTTGTTTTTTCCTTCATAAATTAAATCACCCAACATAATTAATAATATTTTTTTCTTCTTTTTATATTTTTATAAGCTTAGAATATATTGAGGTTTTTCATTTTGAATATTCGAAGATAATTTATTATTATCCTTTTTTTATATTGTTTTTAGTAAATGTTATGGAGCAATAATGCAATTTGTGACTAGTAACCAAAAAATAAAACTACTTCACATACTAATCAAATTCTTTGCAATAGTATAGGATAATTTTGATTAGACTTTAGATAATACTACAACTAATTTCTTAGAATAAAATAATACATAATAGAAGAATATGATACAAATTGTAAAATATTTTTGAATTAATTCAACTCGAAAAATATAGTGAATTTTAGTAAGCACAATTCATATTCATAAAAACCTGAATCTTACCACAATATAATATTTTATGTTATTTCAGCATTATTAGAGGAAACTTATTTTAAAGTACTTAAATATTTCAGATTACTGCTTAGAAAAAATTTTCAATATTATGTCTTACAGCAATTATCCTTAATATCGCAGTTGCACTTTGCTGGATCTTTTAAACAAACAGAACAAATAATATTCCCACAGCCTATACATCGATTACTTTTTAGATCGCATCCCCAATGCTTACATTCATTCATTATTTTATTAATATTAGTTATTATTCAATTTATTTTTTAGTATGCAATTTTTTGTGAGTTTATTATGAATAACATACAACGCATAGAGCAAAATAAAAATAGATAATAGTCTTAGCGGTATCGTATACATATCTAAATAGTTAGATAACACAATTCCCGCACTCCCAAACGTTGAAATTATTACAAATCCTATTGACGAACAACTTGCACAAGTACTCGATATTATTCCTAAGGTAGTACCAGAAAATAAAGATGATTTGTTTATTTTTGTATTTGAGTTTTTTATTGCATATATATTCATACTGATTAAAACCCCAAGCAAAATAGATGATATATTTGTTAAAATAAAACTTGATGTTGCATCTTCAGGTAAATAAAACGTCCAAACAGGTGAAAAAAAAGTAATTTATCAAAAGAATTGATAAAAATCCAAAATGAAATAGTTACAAATATGGCAATAATAATAAAAATAGGTTTGGAAAAGACTACTATAAAGGAAAATGGAATTATTATTTTCATCTATATTTTTTAATTCATATTTTTTAATTTTTTATCTATAATAGAAGCAAACGATGGAAATGGATGTGCACCTGATAGAAATTCTGGATCTGTACCATTGCTATTGACTATTATAAAAGATGGACTGTCTTTAAATTCATATTTTTTAGCTAATTCTAGGTCATTTTCAACATGATTTTTGTATTTTTTACTATCAAAACATGACTTGAATTCTTTCATGTTTATACCTTCAATTTGTGAAGCAAAATTATTTAGATTTTCTGTATTGACCCATCCTGAGTCAATTCTACCTTGATTATGATATAACATATTGTGAAATTCCCAGAATTTTCCTTGATCATTTAAACACTGAGCTGCTAATGAAGCACCCATAGAATCAAAACCTCTTATTGGAAAGTGTTTAAAAATCAAATTTGCTTTACCTGTCTCTACATAATTTTCATTAATTATAGGTTCTGTAGATTTTACATATCTTGCACACATAGAACATTGAAAATCACTAAAATCAATAATTGTAATAGGTGCATTTGGGTCACCTAAAGTAGGTGAGCCATCAGCAATAAGATTAGATAATTTAAGTACATTCTCTTGATTCGTATCTTCATCTGATTGTGCTACAGCAGTCATAAAATTGCTATTTACAAGCAATGAAACTGCTAAAATTGCGGACAATACAGATAGAATTGAAAAAGATTTTACTTTTTCAAATTTCATTGTTCTATCATTTTTTTTAGTAGTATTTATTATCTTTGTTTATTTCGTATTCATTTGTACTCATTATTAACATCAACATAACCAAATGGTAACAATCATACGAATTAAATATAATTTTTATAAATATAATTGGTGTATTATAAAAAAACAAAATGATTTTACAACTGTAGAATGTGATTTTTTTACAAAAATAAATTAAAACAAAATAATATATATTTATTCGAATATATTTTACTTTATTATTCGACAACAAAAAGTATTTTATAAAATTTCATATATCTTTTAATAATTAACTACTGTAAATTATTTTAATTTTAGCACTGTAATTTCTTTAATATGAAATCTAGACAATACTAGAATAGTAATACCTTACTATATTCACCTCTATTATTTTACAATCAAAATTTAATAACAATTAGTGTAAACAATTTTTTTAATTAATATAATTTTAAATCACATATAAAAATAATAATATTTTTTTTAAAAAATAGTTGTATTAAATATTTTTTTTATTTTATAAATCTACTTACCAATATTCCTAAAACTATTCCAAAACTAATATGTCTTAACATTGTGATTATTGGCACTTCAAATGCCATATTGATTCCTCCAATACCTGCTCCAAGTAACGGAAGCATTACTAACCAAACTCCGATTATTGTGACCAATACAGAGAATATCACTGCATAAATTACTGTAGGAATATTTAAGATTTTTTTGAAAACTGGTAATATGAGAATTCCAAATAATAATGACAGAACTATTCCATTTCCTATATGTATCAAATAACCAAACAAGTACGAATATTGATTTTTATCTAAAATAACCTCTCCAAGGGTAGCAGGAATATTTAATGGTAATCCAGTGATTGTAACGTCTATATATGCAACCAGATCAAATGCAATTGTTGCTACTATTCCGATAATAATTAACCTAATGATTTTGTTTTCTGTAAAATAAGTTAATGTAGTACCAGATGTAGATAATTGTTGATTATTTTTCAACACCTTTGACTCCTGCTTTTATTTCTGGCCTCAAAGAAAAGAAATTTGAAATCTTTTCTGCAATTATATTGTAATCTTCTTCTAGAGCAAAATGACCTGTATCCAAAATATATGTTTCAACATCTTTTAGATCTCTTTTATACTGATGTGCTCCAGATACTGGGAAAATATAGTCATTTTTACCCCAAACTATTAGGGCAGGTGGTTGATATTTTCTGAAATTTTCCTGCCATTTTGGATATAGTAACAAATTATTCTTGTAATCATAAAGCATTGCTAACTGAATTGGTACATTGCCTGGACGATCCATTCTTGCTTGGTCAATAATCCAATTGTCTGGACTAATTAGCTGCGGATCTCTTGTTCCATTAAGATATTGCCATCTTGTTGTCTCTTCTGTAACCAGATAATGAAGTTTCTTTTCATTTTCGAAATTTTTATTATTCCACCATTGCTTTATCGGATCCCAGAATTCTTCCAAACCTTCTTCATATGCATTCCCATTTTGAATGATAAATGCTTGCACTTTTTCTGGATGCTTTGAAAATAATCTATATCCAACTGGCGCTCCATAATCCATCATATATATACTATATCTGTGTATTCTTAATTTTTGTAAAAATTTATCAATGATATTAGTTATGTTCTCAAATGTATACTCAAATTTATCTACTAAGGGCATAGAGCTATTACCATAACCAGGATAATCCGGAGCTATTAGATGAAATTCATTAGATAGTTTTTGTATTAAATTACGAAACATATGTGAAGACGTTGGAAATCCATGCAACAATAAAATGGTTGGAGCTTCTTTTGGTCCTGCTTCTCTATAAAAAATATCAAGACCGTTGATTTCAACAGTTTTATATTCTGTCAGATATTTATTTTTTATTTTGTTCATATAATTCTTTTACAATAAAAAGAATATAGGCTCGATGGAAATATATTATTAAAAATTTGTCCAATTTGGAAATAAATCAATATCTAAATTATCTTTAGCTTATTAATGATGTCCAATGTGGAAATAGATAATAATTTGTTTTTCCTATAGAAATTATGCTTGATGAAATCAATAAAATTATTTTAACCCAATTGGGAAAAAATGCCAGATTATCATCAAGCGAACTAAAAAAAATTCTTGAAAATTTAGGATATGGTATTACGGATAGGGGAGTTCGACACAGATTACAAAAACTAGAAAAAAATAATATAATTTTAGGTTATTCTGCAATTATAAATCCAAATATCATATCTGAAAAAATCAATCATACTGTTTTATTAAAATTCAAATATAGCCAGTCGTCACAGGAAAAAATCAAACAATTAACAGAATATGTCAATCAATCATCATTTTGCACATATTCTAATCGACTTAGCGGAGATTATGATTGGATTTGCAATTTTATATTTGATTCGAGAGAACAATATGACTTGGAAACTGATAATTTTATTAATAAATTTTCTTCCTTAATTTCTGATTTTAGATCTTATGAATCTAAAATGGTAAAATCTATCCCATATTCTATTTATGATGAAGAAGGAATAAAAGAAAAAAAAGAAAAGATATTTCGCATTTTGAAGGATATTAAAAAATACAATACACTTAATGATAGATTACAAGCGATAGTAGAAAGTTTGGTCAAATATTTTAATGCTGCCTTTGCTCGAGTTTGGTTTGTAGACAAGGATAGAAAATATTTGATTTTAAAATACAGTGCAGGAATGTATACCGGAATAAAAGGAGAGTTTTCAAAAATACCTATAAATTCATTAAAAATTGGTCCTGCGGTAAAAACAAAAAAAGCAGTTGTTACAAATGATGTTGTAAACGATCCACGAATCAAATATCCTGATTGGGCTAAACGTGAAAATCTAAAATCATTCGCTGCATATCCTTTGATTTACAAAGGTAAATCTGTTGCAGTTTTGGCAATGTTTAGTAAAAAAAAGATTACTCATGTAGAATTTGAAGTCTTGGGGATATTTTGTAACCATTTATCAGAGGAATTAGCAAGTTTCTTTGAAGCTAAAAATTTTCTATTGGAATAAATATTATAAAGTATTCTATATAAAATATGTTCATATTTTTACATTTTTATAAAATATGATCTTGTATGATGTTAAAACCAATTAGATGATCTCTTTATATCATATCGTTAGATTCAATAAAAAAATAAAGAAGTAAATTTTTTTAACTATGTTTCTTTTTCTTTAGTTATTTTTTCTTTATTAATTAGAGTTCTATTCTAAAGAACCGTCAAACCCTGGCTGCTGATTGTTATTCATTCCACCATCTTGTTCAGTATTTTCATTTTGTGCAAACGCTAATTCTGCATTTTGTTCTAAGTTAGCGGTGTTATCTGTGCTGTTTTCTTCTGGATTTATTGGAGGCATTCCTGGTTCTTGGGCTACTACATTTGAAGGTATTCCCATTGACATCATTGATGCTACAAATACAAATGACAGTACTATTGATACTGACATTGTTTTACTTGTTTTTTGTTCTGTTTTATTAGTTATTTTATTTGTTGTCATACCTATTTTTCACAAAACAATTGATTTAAGTCTTGGTTAACATTGTTAATTAACTTCATTACGTTAAGACACATATATTTAAGTCTTGGTTAACATTGTTAAATCGTATATTATAAATAATTGTTAATTTTTTATTTTAAAAATACTATATAAATTTGGATAAACATATCTATATTGTCAAATTTATTGATAATCTAGATTTATATAGTATAATAAAAGTTACATATTATCTGTTTTTTTAATAAAAAAATTATAATATTATATAAATACGATCAAAAATTATTAATAAATTCAAAAAATAATTAAATATTATTTGATGAAATACAAGAATTAATATACTGTTTTTTATTCGTAACACGTGAATTTATAAATTATACAACTATTGTAAACAATAAGAACCTGAAAATTTTATATCATCTGTAATTATGATGTCAATTAATTCTTAATTAACTGTATCCGATACTTCTATTGTGCATATGATATAAGTACATTCCTTTACATATATTTCATCATTTAATCTCGGAAAATTCGGAAACCATAGTTAAAACTAGATCCGTCCGTTATTGCATCACCGAGTAAAACTTTTTTTAATCTACTACTATCTCCGGTGGTTTTTTCTTCATTTTGTCTTTTGGTGAATAATTGTCTTTTCGTAGTAGTATTCCTCGTGTTGTAGTGCGAATACTATTCTTGTGCCCTATTAAAGTTGCTGTACTGAATAAGATCATAACACTCATTACAAACTGAGAAAATATTCTATATTTGGAATTCATATTCTATAGAATCTAGCATATTATTTACGAAATTGACAAAATCAATCTCTACTATCATTATCAATAAAACCTCTTGAAAATTCGCTACTAGAATTAATAATGAAAAATCTTGTACAAATATTTATTGAAAAAACTGAATAATATTTTTTACAAACCAGTTGGCTATCCTCTTTGTCTTAATAAG
>JBNAIF010000044.1:0-11214 GCA_050043595.1 Nitrososphaeraceae archaeon
TGCAGCAAAAACTAAAACTGCAGCAAAAACTAAAACTGCAGCAAAAACTAAAACTGCAGCAAAAACTAAAACTGCAGCAAAAACTAAAACTGCAGCAAAAACTAAAACTGCAGCAAAAACTAAAACTTCAAATGTCTACTAAATTAACCTAGACACATGATAATTTTTAATTATTATGTTCTTCAGATATAAGTAACAAGGTATTATTAGTATCATCATTTCTAGCAGTAACAAATTCTCTATTCTTATTTCTTAAATCATAAATTAAATTCGACAATTTTATAACTTCATTTTCATCGATTAGAGTGATACTATGACAAGAATTGTCTCTTAATCTTATAATTATTTCTTTTTCTATTATATTTACGACATCCTTTATCAACAATGAATTATTTTTCTGAATTGAAAATAAGCTTTGTAATTTTTCTCTCTCATATTTATCAAGACACTTGAATTTTTCTTTGATTATCATTTATTGTAAATCACTTCTTATCCGTACATAAAATCTTTTACTTTGTCTATTGATTTTGCTCGTTTTATTTTGAAATCTTTTATGAATTTTTCTGAATGATCTGCAAGATTATGTTTACATTCTCCACATAATAGATTTCCACTTCTACAATTATAAAATCGTTCCACTGATTCTTTTTCAGTATCAAAAAAATATCTTAAATACCAATATACTGAGCATATATTTGGATTTGCCCCCAATTTTTTTTGTAAAGCAATAGTTGGTTGACCACCAGTAAAAGCAGACATGATTTTCTTTTTAGCAATTTCTGGTTCATCATTAGTAAATACAGCTGTTTCTGATTTTGAAGCAGACATTTTTGATATACCTGTTAGTCCGGGAAGAAATTTACTATGAATTTGTGTTGGCTTAGGATAACCTAATTTTTCCGCAATATCTCGTGTTATTCTCCAGTACGGATCTTGATCTATTGCAGCTGGTATTAATACTGGAACTGATCTGCCCTCAATTATTGAAGGAAGAAAACATGGTGCTGCTTGGATAGGAGGAAATCCTATCATACCTATATTTGTCATATTGGTAAATCCAAAAACTGCTTTTGCAGTTGAAAATGTTATTTTTTTAGCAATTTCATTTGCAATAGGGTATAAATGATTTATATGTTTTGTGTCTATTATTATTTTGGTTAATTTAGGATCAAAACCTATTGCAATAATATCTAAAATATTTTGTTCAGTATAGTATTCAATTTTTTTTCTATCGGCTTGCGAATTGTATAAAAACTTTTCATCATCCGTAATTTGAAATAATAATTTTGCATTAAATTTATCTTGTAGATATTTTGTAAACATCCATGGTAATATGTGTCCTAGATGTACCATTCCTGAAGGGCCTCTTCCAGTATATAAATAAAAAGAATTATTTTGATCATATTCTTTTAATATTACATCAAAATCTCGGTGTGAAAAAAAATATTGTAATTTTATCAAAGGATGAATTTCGCCTGTAATTCTTTCTAATTTTTCCATTATACTTAGAGATAATTTCTGTGTTCCAAATTTTTTAATCAATTTGTCATAGCTATCTTCTTCTAATTTACCACTTACTTCCCAAGGAGTAACGTGTATGTCTTCATTTCTTTCAAATAATATGTCTATATTTTCATCTTTTTTTAGATTCTTTTGTTCACCTAGATCTTTTTCCGATTTATCATTCGAATTTTTTTGAACTATATTATCAGGAGAATCTATTTCCTCCATTTTTTAAATTAATAAATTACAAACGTTTAAACGTTTAAAGAATATTTTTTCAATAGAATTAATGGACGAAAATTATTCGGAAATACTACATCCTATTGAAAAAGAAATTCTTTCACATATTTTACTAGATTCAAAATTTATAGCATTTGATGATTTGAAAGAGCAAGTTGATCTGAATAAATATCAAGATAAATTAACTCAATCTGGAATAGATCAATTAAGACGAGGTCTTGAATGGCTAAAACATAAAAATTTCATTAAAATTGAATACATTCCGTCTAATGTGATTATTTCATTAGATGAATATGGTTTAAAATCCATTGATATTGGATTACCAGAAAGAAGACTTGTAAATGCTATAATTAACGGATATGATCAATTATCTATAATATTAGAAAAAAAAATACTTGAAAAAAATGAAATTAATCCTGCTATTTTTAATGCAAAAAAACTCGGTTGGATTGAATTTTCAAATGATTCTGATAGAAAAATTATTTTACTAAAAAATAATATTACATCAAGTAATGAAGAATTGCTATTAAAGAAAATATCTGATAGAAATATTATCGAACTTAAAAATCTCGACAAAAATGAACAAAAAACTCTAAAAAATCTTGTAAATAGGCCAAAATATGTCAACATAAAAAAAGAAGAAAAAATTTTAATAAAATTAACTGAACATGGAAAAAAAATTAAGAAAAATCTTTCAGATACTTTGAAAGATATTAAAGTTGATAATTTAGCAAGGACAATTACTACTCATTCTATTGATGTAAAAGAGAAAAATATTGACGTAAACAATACATCACAAAGTTCATCTGTAGTCCAATTAACTTCAGAATTGATCAAATCTGGCAAATGGAAAACCGTAAATTTTAGACCTATTAATGTTGAAGCTAATGTACCATTTACTATACCAGGCCGAACACATCCTTTAGTCGATTTAATTCGTGAAATCAGAGATATATTCGTTAGTTTAGGTTTTACTGAAATAGAAGGTAATTATACTCAAAATGCTTTTTGGAATTTTGATGTCTTGTATACTCCACAAGATCATCCTGCTCGTGAAATGCAAGATACATTTTATCTTTCTGAAGTTAATTATAGTAAATCAATAGATTCCTCATTAGTAACAAACGTTTCTAATGTCCATGAAAATGGATGGAATTACAAATGGAGTTTAAGCGATGCAAAGAAGATGGTTTTACGAACTCACACTACTCCTATAACTCTAAGATATCTGTCACAAAATCCAGAAGAAGAATCAAGAATATTTACGATAGGAAGAGTATTTAGAAACGAAAAAGTTTCTTATAAACATCTGATTGAATTTAATCAAGTCGAAGGCGTGTTACATAGCAAAAAAATTTCATTAAGAGATTTGATGGGAATTCAGATCGAATTTTACAAAAGACTAGGTATTAAAAAAATAAAATTCTGGCCAACATTTTTCCCATATACTGAACCTTCTTTACAATCAATGATTTATAATGATAAATTACATAAATGGATCGAATTGTTCGGAATGGGTATATTCCGTCCAGAAGTAACAAAACCATTAGGGATCAAGAACAAAGTTCTTGCATGGGGCGGAGGAATTGAACGTATAGCCATGTTGAAATATAATCTGTCTGATGTCCGAGATCTGTATAATAATAAAATTGAATGGTTAAGGAGTTTATCAAAATGCCAGTTGTAAATATTAAAAAATCTCGTTTAAAATCATTAATGCCAAATACTCCTTTAAAAGACATCTTAAAAATCATGCCGTATATTGGGTTAGATATAGAAGGAACGGATAAAAATCATGTAAGAATTGAATATAATCCAAACAGACCTGATTTTTCAAGTGATATAGGTATTTGTAGATCTCTTAAAGGCTTATTAAATATTGAGTCAGGAACACCCACTATAAAATATTCATCAAATAAGAAATTTGTTGTTAATGTAGATAACAGTGTAAAATCAGTGAGACCTTTGATTTTTACATTTATTGCAAAAAATAAGAAACTAAATGATATTATGCTTGAACAACTTATTTCTATTCAGGAAGATCTTCATAATGGAATCGGTAGAGGAAGAAAAAAAGCATCAATTGGTATTCATGACTTGGATAAAATTATTTTCCCAATAATTTATACTACTACGTCTGAATCTAGTTCGTTTATACCGTTACATCAGTTAAATTCACAAACCATTTCACAATTATTAAAATCTGATATCGGTTTAAAATACACACATTTATTAAATAATAAGAAGAAATTTCCTATTCTGCTCGATTCTAATGATAATATTATATCATTTCCTCCAATTATTAATTCTAATAAAACCAAGATAACAAAAGAAACATCAAATCTCTTTATTGAAATTACTGCGAATAATTATGACGTTGCTTTGCAGATACTTGCTATTTTGTCATTTTACTTTTACGATGAAGGGTTTGAAATTTTTTCTAATATAATTCAAGAAAAGAAAAAGAAACTCTCTCCGCTTAATCTATTGACTTGTACTGATTTACCATTTACCAAAGAAAATATATCTGATTTATTAGGAATTTCTTTGAATATGAAGGAAATTATAAATTGTCTGCGGAAAAGTAGATTATCTGTAAAACGTACAAAAGAAGGTTTAAAATGTGTTATTCCTCCATATAGGACAGATATTTCAAATGTGTATGATATTGCTGAAGAAACTGCAATTGGTTACGGTGTATTCAATATTACTCCCACTTTGCCCAATACTAAACTACTTCCGGGAAAAGTTAATCCATCATTCAAAATTTTTGATGATGTTAGATACACTTTGATTGGTTTAGGATTTATCGAAGTTCTAAACTTTAGTTTAATTGATATAAAACTAGTCAATCAATTCACAAATTCAAAAAATTTAAGTGTCTTAGAAACTAAAAGTAAAGATCATGAAATTCTCAAAAATTCTTTAATTCCCTCACTAATAACAAATTTATCACATAATATTCATGAAGAATATCCTCAGAAAATATTCGAGATAGGGAAAGTTTTTCATCTTAATAATAAGAAAGAAATAATTGAATCATGGAATCTTTCTTCGATAATTATCTCAAATAATACTAATTATACGGAAATAAAATCTATTCTACAATCTTTATTAAAATTAAATTTTAATATGTCCATATCAACACCACATAACAATAATTCATTATTTATAAATGGAAGATGTGGTAGTGTAAATTTATCTGATGGTAAAAATATCGGCATATTAGGAGAATTACACCCTTCAATAATTGATAGCTTTAATTTAAAATTACCAGTAACTTTATTCGAAATAAATTTGACTACATTATTCAATTCTCTCAATTCATCATTTATAAAATAATTATTTTTTAACTAATTTCTGTAGCTTTTTTATCAACGAATCTATATCATTTAAAGATAATTTTTTTTCTACAGTTACTCTATATATTAAATTATTATATGATAATGTAATGGTTTTTACTTTTTTATTTTCCGTCAATATATATTCTGTTTTTCCCATATCTTTTTCATAATTTTCACGACTCAATAACATCATTGATTGCATGAAAAACTCATTTCTTGCATCCTCAGGTTTTAGTAAAGGTTTTACATCTTGTCGTAATTTACCTGCGAGAGTTCTGCCGAATCTATTTGCAATTCCTACATATCTGATACTTTCAGATAAATTTAATATTTGTTCACAATGTCTTTTTAATTCAGTTAAATCTTTTGTACTAATGTTATTCTTTCTTTTATTTTTCATTATTTATATATGAAATATTTAATATCAATTTTAATTTTACTTATTATTTGAGATGTGATACAATAGACATTATGCTTACATAACTTTAATTTTATGATTTATGTATTAGCTATGTTATGCAATAATCTGATTGCATCAATTTCTTTCAAACTCTTTCTATTGTTTTTTATGAATTTTTCAAATGCAATTAGTTCATTTTCTTTGTTTGGAAATTTTTCAATAGTTTTATTGATGATATTATCATAGCTTCTATCTGGAAAATAAATTTGTTTTGCAATTTTGGTAATTATTTTTTTGGTCTCTTTTGTAATTATTTCTTCTTTATATGAAAGAAACAAGTTATATCGTATATCAATCATAGCCTCTGAGATTAAGTTATATTCATCATCAAATGTTACCGCTACTTCGTCATCTGAATTTATAATGTTTTTTTTATACAATTCAAAAACTTTTCCATATCCTTTCATTCCAAATTTTTCTAATTCTACTGCTCTTAACGCTCCAATACTTGATGCGCCGAATACTATAAAATTTTTTTTAGTTACAACTTGATATACTTCAATTGGAGTTGGAGGATAGTCTTGTAAAAAAACACCATCAATTAATATGATTGTTTTATCTTCATTTAACATACTTAATTCAAGAAAATCT
Organism: Nitrososphaeraceae archaeon; assembly: GCA_050043595.1. Lineage (GTDB taxonomy): Archaea > Thermoproteota > Nitrososphaeria > Nitrososphaerales > Nitrososphaeraceae > TH1177. The sequence goes on from JBNAIF010000044.1 coordinate 6,139, forward strand.
CCCTTTCTTGCGGGAGCTTTATACTCTGCATCTATAATTTTTTTTGCTTTTTGAATACTTAAACTTGGACCTAGAAAAATTATTGGTTTTGTCGTTTAAAAAACCTCCTCGCCCTATTTCCAATAACTGATTTAGAAATTTTAAATGTTTCCATGCCAGGTACAATTACTCTTACAACCGGAATTTTTATTTCATCATTTGTTAAGTCAATTACTATTGCTTTTTGTAATCCTGCCTTTTTTAAATTATTTAATATCAACTTTATGTCATCTAAAATATTATTATTTGTATATGTGTTAATTTCTGAAAACTTTATTTTATCCTTTGATTGCATAAATTGCCATGAATTTTTGTCATCACTATTATTGTCGCCATAATTTATCTTTCTTAGATCGTCACGTGCTCCATGTATATTTGCTGTTCTAGTTTGAGATACTTCTGTTATTGCTCTCATTAATGCTATTCTTTTGTCAGGATGAGTACCGTGACCTTCTGCTAAATATCCATAATTTTCAGAGATCCATTCTACACATCCAACATTAAAAGTAGGGATTCCTATATCTGAAGTAATGTTTTTAATTGATAATGGAATATGAAATTTATCAAATTTTTTTATTAACTTTCTGACAGGTTCATATTCTAAATCAGAAAGTTCTACATCTGGGAAGATACTATTATCATCTACAAACTTTTCTTTATGAATATTTTGGATATTCAAGTTATTTCTTTTCAAATTTAATATAATATTATGCAAAATATGATATGGAATGGCACTTGTTTGTAGTTGAGCTAAACTTATCGCATCTCTTTCAATTACCTCACACAATGCATGACAAATAGCTTCTTCAATTACATTACCTGATGCAAGACCATTAGTATGATGAAATGCAAATGGATTTATCGATGGATAGCTTGGAGTATATCTGAAAAGTGATAATGTAGAAGGAACTAAGATCGTTTCTTGATTAATCAAATCATACCCTTCAACATAATCCATAATCATTTCATTTGAATATTGGATTGACGTAGGTTCTATTATCTCGTTTGGATGTAATATTTTATGAGATTTAGATAATTCATTGTGTGTACCTTGAATAAATTTTTTCTTATAAAAATTAGGTAATGCTGAATAACGTTCTATGCTTTCCATAACTGCACTTGCTTTTGCATGTTTTTTTGTTGGACCTTTTCCACTATATACCCAAATATAATCATCTGTACCTGGTAAAACCGCAGAATAATTTGGAATATATAATTTATCCATGTAAGTAATATCTGAAATTCTAGTTATTCCTATTTTTTTAATAATTTTTGATACTTTTTTTAACGTTTCTTCTACAGGAATTATTCTAGAAGTTCCATTATTGGTCCACTTAAGTTGAGTTTCAAGCATCAATTTTTAATGTCATATACTTATAATCAAGTTCATATCAAGTTTACTGTATTTGCATTAGGCTTATATAGTAGAAAATTGATTAGTTTATATATTGAATTCGCGCCAGAAAGACGCAGAAGTTATCAGTGAAATTCTGCTTAAAGCTGCAAGCGAACCTGAATTTAGGAAAATGCTAATCACAGATTCAACATCTGTTCTTGAAAAATATGACTTATCAACTAATGCAAAATACATAATACAAAAAAGTATTCAAGATCTTACTTAAAATATATTTTCTAGTTTTATATTTATTTGAGTTTAAAATGTCCCCCGTCTCTGACCCACAACTACTCATAGATTAGCCGTACAACTAAATGTACTTCTCCTAGCGCACTCTCTATAACGGGGTGCCTGTATCATGCATGGGTGAACTTTAGAATCATTAATTCATCAAAGTCCGTCGTCATGAATTATTGGCATTATATTCAAGAATATTATCATATAAAAATACTAATTTTTCTATTATTCTGATTTATTTTTGTAGAGAACTGAGTTTTCTTCTCATTTCTTTGTCTTTGTATATTGATGGATGATGCGGGTCTACTAAAATAACCTCATACCAAATATTTTTTCCATCTTTGTGTAGAAAATAAGAACCTACAACATCCATGTTTGGATATCGTTCGCTAACTCTCCTTTCTGCTACCTTTTTCATACTGATATCTTGTTTAATTCTAACTACTCCACTGTGTTTTGGTCTTCTTCCTGCAGTTGGTCTTTGTTTTCTCATACCACCTCTACCAACTTTCGCTCGAATAATAATAATTCCCTGTTTAGCTTTGTATCCTAATTTCCTCGCTCTGTCTAATCTACTAGGTTTATCAATTTTATGTATCGTTAATTCTTTTCTCCATCCAATTGATTTTGATTTTAATTCGTCACTGTTGGTTTTCCACATTTTGGTCCAAGTAGAAGCAATTTGTTTGTACATTTTAATGTTAATTTAAAATCAAATTAAAAAGCATATATAAGAATTACTATTTTTACTTGAGATTGTTATTATTGCTTATTTCAACGATAAAATCCATTTCTACACTGCTATTTAAAGGAAGACTAGATACTCCAACTGCTATTCTTGTGTGTTTTCCTTTTTCTCCAAAAATTTTAACTAGTAATTCTGAAGCTGGGTTAATAACTTTTGGATGTTCATAAAAGTTATTATCACAGTTAATATATCCTGATACTTTTACTATTTTTTGTATCTCATCTAAACTTCCTATTTTTTCTTTTATCAAAGCGAGAGCGTTTAATGTACATAATATAGCTGCATTCTGCCCTTGTTCAATAGTATTTTCAAGACCAATTTTTCCTTTGTATTTTAATTGATCCAATTCCGTATCAATTGGAATTTGTCCAGAAACGAAAATTAAATTATTACTCTTAGATATTGGTACATAAGAACCAGCTGGTTTAGGTGATTTTGGCAAATTTATACCCAACGAAATTAATTTTTCTTCAATCAAGATCAATATAAAAATTCATAATACTGTTGTTATTAAATGTATAAAACATATTAAATTAAATTGACATAATATAAAATTTTTATTATGAAACGAAAATTATTTTTATTAGTCGGAATTGGAATTTTATTTACTTTTGTTGTTTATTTAGGTTTAATCGATTCTTTAACAAGACCTTCAATAACTTATATGTCAATGTCACCTGATACTGCTATTACAATTCTATCTGAAAAATATGATATCGCATCATTAAATTCCAACAATTATGAAATTCAATATGTCTATATAAAAGGAAATGGTTATGTATATAACTCTAATACGGAAACAAAAGATATAGGTGATCTGATCGGTAAATCTGAACCTACAACAACTACTGGTAATCACTTTGCATGGCAAATTTTTATCCCTCATCTAAACCAAAGTTATTATATTGACCATGTAAGCGGTGATTTAATATCCGCTAATTAATCTGTTTGAGTATTTATTTTACTATACCTAACATGCAACTTTTTAATTTTCGATACTTCAATATTTAACCACATTTGAAGTATTTGATTTTTTTTCTCATGTTTAATTCACGACGATGATCATTTAATTTTCAATTTATATGCTATTATGTTGTTTCATTTTTTATTACTGATTTTAGAATGATTTGCTTTAGTTTTTATTGATGACAATAACAATCACAGTTATACTCGAAGAATCATAATATATTCATGAACTTAAACCTCATTTCTCGATAGTCAAAGTAATAATTATATTAGTTTTGCATTTGTTTTTTAACATGGTACCGATAGAAGGCAAAGTTTTAATTTGCGATCCGATTGATGACAAGGGAATATCTATTTTAAAAAACAATGGACTTTCAGTTGACATTCTAACTACAATAACTCCATCTGAATTAATTTCAATTGCTTCTGATTATGATGTAATTGTTGTTAGAAGTAGAACAAAAATAACAAAAGAAGTTATAGATTCTGCTATTAAAGCCAAAATAATAGCACGTGTTGGTGTTGGACTTGATAATATTGATTTGGTAGAAGCAAATAAGAAAAAAATTCATGTTGTAAACTCTCCAGAATCAGCTATGAATGCAGTTTCTGAATTAGTCCTGGGACTTATACTTTCTTTATCAAGAAACATAACCGTTGCAGATAAAGAAATTAAAAATGGAAATTGGATAAAGAAAGAATTGAAAGGAATAGAACTTCGAGGAAAGTATTTGGGTATAGTTGGTGTTGGTAACATCGGTAGAAATTTGGGCAGATTGGCCAAAGGTCTAAGAATGAATATTATAGGTTATGATACTTATCCAATAAAACGTGATTTTATTAATGAAGTCGGGATGATAACAACAGATTTTAATACTCTAGTTTCTAGCTCAGATTTTATTTCCTGTCATATCCCGTCTACAAAAGAGACAAAACATATGTTTAATGATAAGGTATTTTCTCAGATGAAAAAATCTGCATTCTTTATCAATGCTGCACGAGGTGACATCGTCGATGAAAATGCGTTATATAATGCATTAGTAAATAATCAAATATCCGGAGCCGGTTTAGATGTATTTGAAGTAGAACCTCCTACAAATAGTAAGCTAGTACAATTGCCAAATGTAATATGTACTCCTCATATTGGTGCACAAACTAAAGAAGCGCAAGAACTTGCGTCTAATGTAATTGCTGAAAAAATAATTCAAAAATTTCATGAATTGTAATTATTTTTGAAGTCTATGTTTTTATGTTTTAGATCAATCGGTGAACAATAAAATAATAGTGTACTTACCGTCGTAAGCTATCCTTAATTATATTTTTATTACTATAAAACAGCAATGCATTTTTAATATTACTACGAATAATATAATATTATACCTGAATATTAATAAATATCTTAATTATTTTACGTTATTTTTTGATAATCTTTAAAGAAATTATTGCGTCTAATTTCAAAATTTATCATAATATTTAATCAAATTGAGTCGGATTTGTATTATCAGGTCAAATTATCTGTTTTGCAGAAAATTTCATATTTTAGCAATAATAATACTACAAATTAAGCGTTTTGATATTTATTTATCGTAATTATCTTATTCATACAAATTAGATAAAAGTAATTCCTTACTATTTATCATTACTATTAAATTAAATACTGATTAAATAATTCATAGAATTACAACTACAG
>JBNAIF010000045.1:0-9832 GCA_050043595.1 Nitrososphaeraceae archaeon
ATTGTATCCTTCTTGCCATTCATAATTGTCCATTAATGACCAATATAAATAACCTATAATGTTAACTTTCTCCTCGATATTTTTTTTGATTTGTTTAAGATGAGCAATTATAAATTTAGAACGATATTCATTATTTTTATCTGCAATACCATTTTCAGTAATTAGTATTGGTATATTCCACTTATTATGCAATTTACTGATTATCTCGTACAAACCTTTTGGGTATATCTCCCAACCCAAATCATTCAGTACGCCATGATTTCCATCATATTTTCTAAGATCGTTTATAGCTGCGGCGCCAACGAAAGAAGCAGATGAAAGATTTAAAATTTGACTATTATATACATATAATCGTCTGTAATAATTAATACCAATAAAATCAGATTTATTTTTCCATTCTCTATGTATTAAAAAATCACTACTATCTTGATTGTATCGTTGAAGAGTATTAAGATAATTTTTATCCTCTACTCCATCGACGATAGCATTTAAGAAATAATCATTTATAAAATAAGAAAAATTTTTTGCTGCCTCTATATTTTTTGAATTGTTTTTGTTTTTGTCTATAGGTCTAACTGCGAACATAGAATGTGCAATACCTACACAAGAATTCACATTATCTCCATCACCATCAACATCATCAATTAGTTTTATTTTGTCATATGTACGAACATGTGCAACAATCAGATTATGTAAAGATTTTTTTGCTCTTTTTCCATCAAGAAAAAAACCAGGAGGCCAAATACCCGATATGTAACCGCCTCCAATAATGGATGATACAGGTTCATTTATTGTTATCCAAAAATCTACAAATTCCTTAAATTCGTATACAATTTTTTCAACAAAATCAACGAATCTGTTAACAGTTTCTTCATTTTCCCAACCCCCTAATGAATTCCAATAAGGATCATTTTTTTTTGGCTCTCCCAAAGGAATAATGTTTAATGGAGATGGTAATACTTGCTGACCAATTTTTTTAGAAAATTCTTTTGGCGGAGTTAATACCCACAATGGCAAGGTAAAATGATTCAAAGTTATAATAGGAATTATATTATTATGCCTCATTGTTTTAATAATATTTTTATAATGTTGTATTGCATCATAATTCCATTCATTTTCTTTATTTGGTTGTATACGTGACCATTCTATGCTTATTCTAAATGCGTTCATTCCCATATCTTTAACAAGCTTAATATCATTTTCATAATATTTCGGATCCCAGAATTTTACTGCATCATTAGACGGTTTTAACGATATGGTATTAGTCCATTTATAAAGAAAATTTGGAGTAGTCATTTTTGAAATTCTTTCCTTTATTTTTGATGTTTCAGCAAAGTAATTCCAATCGTTGTTATTTATTTGGCCCTCAGTTTGATATGATGATGTTGAGACACCAAATAAAAAAGAATTTTGTTTAGAATATAGTGAATTTCTATAAGATATCAAAAATATAAATGATAATATCTAAGATCTTATAAAAATTGTAGCATACTCAAATGTTTTAAGTATGAAATGATATCATTTAGACAAATGAATACTAATGATCATAGCACAGAAGATGAGTTACGAAATAAACATGCTGAATCATCAAGAGGTTTTTCTGAAGCTTCTAATTATTCTCTTACCGTAGCTATAGGTATTTTTGCAATACTGATAATCTTCTTGACTATTGATCAGGTGTCAGGAAAACATATAGGATTATTAGATTATGAAGAGATGAACTATGATTGGAGATTTTATTCTAAAATTATTTTATCGATAAGTTATTTCAGTATTGTACTATTAGGAGCCGTCTCTTTTGTAGCCAGTAGAATTTTTTCTGTAATGACTGATTCGTATTTATTAGACATTAAATCTTCATATCTGAATGAATTAAAGACAGTACTAAACCAATACAAATTGTTTAGAATATTAAATAGGATTTGGTTTCACGATATTATAAATAAAGCAGACAAGGATGAGAAAGAAATTAGGATCAAAGCGATTGTCAGAAACAGTAAAATATTTTTAGTTTTCTATTTTGTAATTTCAATAAGTCTTTGGATTACGATAGGTTTGCTTTAGATTCAAATTACACGATCATATGAAACAACAGATTTCTTAGATATGTAATATGATTAAATTGCTAAATCTTAGTTGTTAAATAAAATTAATATTTTAATATAATTTAAATAAATTATTAGTCATGATTATTTATTAAAATATATATCTCAATGATCAGAATAGAACCACGACTAATTCAGAAAAAGACGAAAATAAGATAATTCATCTTAAATCTAATTGGGATTTTGGTACTTCTTTAAAAGAAGAAAATAATCATGTTAAACGGGAAAAAGAACAGAACATGATAATTGATTATATAATAAGACATAACTCAGGTTCTCTATTAGTCAGTGGTAAAAGAGGAACAGGAAAAACAAGTACAATAATTAATTCGATTAGAGAGATACAAACAAATCGTTCAAATCTTAACATAAATCCAATTTTTATTAATGCAACTAATTTAGATCTCCAATCTAATATTAATAACATCAAAAATAATTTTTTGAAAGAATTAACAAGAAGATTATATTATTTATGTCAAAAAAACAAAAATTTTCCAACTACAATTATTACTGAAGTTTATCAAAAAGCTACTGCAAAGTCGGTAAAAGAAGAGAAGAAAGATCTAAAACAAGAAAAGGAAATTAAAAATGTAATACGCGATAGCTCAATTAAATTAGATTTTAATATAATTAATAAATTCTTAATATTAGGAATTTTTTGTTTTCTTTGTGGTGGATTTCTTAGTTTAATGCCAATAAAGGAATTAGGAGTTTTTAATCAATTGATTCCCTTTTTAGTTTTTGTCATACCATACGGAATAGTGTCATTAAGATATGGAATAACAAAACAAATCTTTAAAGAAGACAATAAAGAAATACTTAATACATATTATACGAATATGATATTTCTGATCTGGAAGCAGATCTGCTTAGTATATTTAATAACATAAAGGAACTTAATATTAAACCAGTTTTTATAATTGATGAAATAGATAAAATACATGAAGATAATGTTATAGAAATGTTATCTAAATTAAAGGGATTTTTCAACAATGCTTCTACGTTATTTATTATTATCACTGATGAAAAGATCTATAAAAAAACTTTGTTGGATCAAAATGCAAGAGGAATTGAATACACATTCTTTTCCCAAAAATTATATCTAAAACGACCATCTTCTGATGAAATTTATGAATTTATTAACAATATAATAACAGATAATAGAAAAACAGTATCTAACTCTGATATTGAGGATTATAAACGATATATTTGTTTCCAATCAAAATCTTATTTTTATGATTTATATGATTCATTACGATCGGATATTCGAATATATGATTATAAACCTGTAATCTATATTCCTTTAACAAAAGAACAGAAGATTAAATCCGATTTACAATTTTATTTAGATAATTTATTTAATAAATTTTTGAGTAATGGATACAATTCATATATTGATGAAGAAATTATTGACACTTGTTATAAATTTTGCAATGAATTAATACTTTGGAAATCATTTACATTGATAATTGATCCAAGTTTACTAATAATATTCAATTCTTCCGGTATTATAAAAGAAATGGAAATTACACAAGATCATGCAAAGATTATTTTAAATTTTATTGGATATCTTAAAAGAGTTTATTTTATAGATGAAAGTAATAATTCGTATATATTAAGAGAAAATGATTATTGTCTTTATAAGCCAAATTATTTAAGATATAAAGAAGAAGATTTTATAACAAACTTTAATTTATATAAACAGATTAATTCGCTATACACAAATATTTATAATAAATTTGTAAATAGTGAACAAACATCTCTAAATTATAAAAGTGATATTACTAATTTTTATGATTTTAGAGATTTCTGGAGTGTTCTTGATAATTATATCTTTCCATTCTTTAAGTTCACAAAGTCTAACAAATATGAAAAAGTATATAGTGATTTTATTAGCGATTTTCCAAGTTTTTATAGTGATGATAAACTGCAAGAATTACAAAATGATTTGAATAGAGATTGTTTTTATTTACTACAACATTTTATTTATTTAATAATTTTAGTTTTAAGAAAAACACATTCTGAACTTAAGTTTTCAAAAGTAGAAAATATTTATGACTATTTTGGTTGTGTGAGAGAGAAATCATATATTTGGAATTTAACTATAGATATAACCACAAAAAGTAATAAAAAACTCTTAATTATTGACAATCCTACTGACGAAAATAAAAGAGTAGTTGAAGCTAATTTTAAAAATAATCTATCTGTTATTTTAATTTATACTCCATTTCAAGATAATTATAGATATAAACAGGGTGCAATTTTGAAAACACTTGATAAAGATGATGAAAAAAAATCTATATTAGTAGAAGAAAATAAAATCAATATCGTGAATCTTCCACAAAATAATACAACAAATATTAAATTTATTAGTGATCTTTTAGACCTTATTGATTCTTGATATTTATTTGAACTTCCAGATTAATAAAATTGATACAAGGTCTTCATATTTACATTTAATTTTCTTAATTTTGGAATAATTATCCCAAATAAAAGTATCAAATTCTTGTGTCTTCTTTGCCTGTTTTGAAAATCTTTTTATTATTCAGCATTATAAGGATTCGCTAACAATTGAATTTCATTTTTCAATGCGTTAAGTTTGATTTTCATGTAGTATGATATTTAATATTTATTCATATGATATTATATAACAATAAGTTGTTACTCATTGTGATTGATCGTTGAATAAATATCAATATAATTTTGCCATGTTTTTTGATATTGATAAACCATCCGATCGAGTTCATTCAATAAATAATGTTGCGCGCTTACTGATTTAGTTCTCCCTGCAAGAATTTCAGCACCAATCTCTTTCATTTCAGATCTACAAAGCAAATTATAATGAAACTTGCGCAAATCCATGAACGAAACTTTTCCTTCAGTATGATTTTTCAATATATTGTGTGCGACATGTCTATCTTCATAGCACACTCTCTTTAGTTTACTGAAATCTTTCCATAATATGGTAGGAACAATAGTAAAATAACTTCTCTTTTGGCCCACTATTCTATTCAAGATTATAACAGAAAATCCAATATCCTTCTCAATTATATGCAAATTCTTACAATTACATGAGCCAATCATTTCACAAATCTCAGTATCATGCACATAAGTTATTTCTTCACCGCGCAATCCACTGAATAGCGCGAATTTAATAATAACGCCTAAATCTCCAGTAATAGTCAATACAGACCTTATCATTTTATCGAGATAATTTTCATCGCTTACCCATATTCTATCATGCATTTTCATTTTTTTATTGATTTCATACCTTTGAATTATTTCATTTATCAGAATCTTTAATTCAGGATTGTGAAACTTTCTATCATAATATTCACCAAAGCGGCGCATTGCATCACATATCCAGGCTCTTTTATGTCCTGTTTCATCTCTAATCAATTCTGGCTTCGTAAAAAATATTTCTGCATATCTTTGAAAATAATGTACCAGGTCTTTGGCGTGTTTTTTATAAATATATCTTTTAGATAAATCTGCAAGCATTTCATCTACATTAACATTACGAAAGAAATTTGGATTAAATTCACCAGTTAATGGATCTTTTATGTCTTTTTCACGTAATCTTTTTAATAATCTTTCCACCTGTTGATGATTTTCCTTATATGGATATGTTCCTTTAATCCAAGCATGAATAAATTGACTGAAATTCTCAAAACCATTAATCTTTAATTTTTGATTGAGTGTTGCAAGTTCTGGTTCTTTTAGTCTTACTGTTACACTTTTCCATTTAGACACATTATTTGAAACTTGTTTTTTCTGTTCTTGTAGTAATTCCAACAATAATACATACAATAACTTAGCTATAGCTTTTTCTATTTGTGGTCAACAATTAACCCGCACTTGTCAACAATATAATCCCAAATGTCAACAAGCGCGCCCACTCATTATCATTCGTCAACAAATTCGTCAACAATCTTTCAAATTATTTTATACAATGATAATAATCATCAAAACTTTCAGTTCTATCTTTAAAATACTGCATGACTCTTTCATTCAAACTTTTTTCAAGTGAAGAATGTAGTATATGTTTTAATCCTAAAAAGTTACATGCTTGAATAATACAACTTATTATTTGCGAAGTGCGGGATTTGAACCCGCGACCCCGAGCTTGGGAAGCTCGTACCCTAACCATACTGAGCTAACTTCGCAGTAATAGTATATAACATACTACTTTATTTTTAACATATATATTCTAACTAATTTATATTTTAAATTATAGTGGAAGACTAAAGAAAAAAGTAGCACCGCCTTCCTTGTTATTTTGTGCCCAAATTTTACCTTTATGTGAATTTATAATATTTTTAGAAATATATAATCCTAAGCCTGTTCCTTTGTCAGATTTGGTAACAAATTTTTGAAACAAACGAGGAAAAATTTCGGGATGAATTCCTGTTCCACTATCTTTGATTATCACTATAACATTATTTTTTTCAATTTTCGTTGTAATCTGTATAACACCTTTGCTAGTAAATTTTAATGCATTACTTAGTAAATTTGAAATTACCTGTATAATACGTTCTTTGTCTGCATTAACAATAATACTGACGGGTTCATACAATATTTCAAGATTTTTACTTAAAACTGGATCAACATTAATTTGATTTTTTATATCATTAACAGAATCTAATAAAATATTATTCAAGTCAAAATTATTTTTCTGTAATTTTAAAGAATTACTTTCTATTCTGGTAACATCCAAGATGTCGGATGCTAATCTATCCAATCGTTTAGCATTTCTGATAATCAATTTAATTTGTTCTTCATCTACATTTACAGTTCTATGAATAGTATCAATATCATCTTTAATTAATTCGACTTCTCCTAAAATTGGCATTATAGGAGTTCGTAATTCATGAGCTGCTATGTTTATGAATTCTTTCTGCATTTTATCATGAACTTGTAATTTCTCATTAGCTTTTGCCAATAGTTGATTTGATTGCATTAGAGAAAGATTGGTATTTTTTAATTGAGAAGTTCTAGTATTTACTTCTCTTTCCAATCTTCTATTCCAAGATAAGATTAAATAAACAATGACAAGTGTAACTGATCCAGTAATAACAATTATAATAGTACTAAAAATATTTTGTTGTTCAATTAAAGAACCTACACTACTTGCAAATTGATGTGGAAAACTTATGTAGAGTGTCCACAGGTATTTTCCGTTTATTATTATTGGTTCATATGAAAGGGTAGTAGTGAATCCACGATAAGTGATATCTTCAGCAGCTGATTTTCCTTGTAATGAATTTTTCAAAATGGCATTATAAGGTTCCTTTAATTCTATTGGAATTGCAGATTGAAAATCTTCAGAAAGGTAATTTTTTCCGATAATAGATTGATTTCTTGCATAGATTATAACACCATTTCTATCTATTAGGCCTACGTTACCCAATATAGAGGATGTCAATTCATTTTGTAAAAATGATCCTAATGATTCTACACTAATAGCAGCCATCATAATACCTTCAAATATTTGACTTTTATTTGAAATAATATTATCATTAATAAATTGTTTGTTAATCAGAGGAAATGAGACATATAGAAAAGGAAAAGAATTACTATAAGAATGGATTGCGGTACTATAAAATGGAGAAAGTGTTTGCTTAGGATTTAAAAAAAATGGTTGTTGTTTGACATTGATGGTATTTTTGGAATTTTCTAGATCACGTTTACTCGATGTAATAATTTTTCCATTGTCATCGATCCAATAATAACCGTGAGTAATATGGGATGTAGATGCTTGAGCTTTAATTAATAATTGCTGAATTTTTTCAGTATCATTGATTAATTCAGGAGAAATCGTTAACATACGAAGATTAGAAGTAATTGCATCTAAGCTATGGACCAGAATACGTGACAGGTCATATGTTTGTATTCTAGCGTTATGACGAATATCTTGTGTTGCTATTTGTTTTATTTCATTTTCAGTAATAGAAGAAGAAATATACGAAACTACCGACAGTAGCCCTACTCCTATAATTATTATTATTAATATTAAAGAAAAATTATTTCGAAGAGTAGACATACTTATCAATTACAAGTATTAATAATTTGATTTTATAATAAAACTATTAGAAGAAATATTATAGTAAAATATACCATTTTAGAACAAATAATAAAATCAGATAGAATTTTTATTTTTGGATCTTTGATTTTTATATCTTCTCGTTGTTTTATTACCACAGATATAACATTCCAAAATTTGTGGTGAGTAAGATTTACCGCAAGTTCTGCATATTGTAACCCATTTTCTTGCTTGATTTATTTCTTTTACCCCTATAGAGATTATAGGAATATTTAATAATGTGCAAATATTTTGAATCGGATAATCGCTAGATACTAGAGGTGATTTTAATTGATAAGCAAGAGAAACTATAGAGAGATCTGCATTAGAGAGCTTAAAAATGTCCCCACTTTTTCGAGCTATAGATTTTATAATATTTTTATGTTTAGAAGATGAATCCAATACAGTTATTCTTCCTATCAAAATAAGTGGTCGTATGGATGTTTCAAAATTTAATTGCTCACACGATACTTCATTAAGTATCTCGCTGCTGATATAGAATTTTGAATCTGTACATGATAAATGATATCCACTATAAAAAGAACTGGTGTCTAAAACAAATATTTTAAAATCCGAGTTTTTTAAGTTGTTCAAGACCATTCCTTTTAAATCTTATGAATCTGGCATTGATTGGAAATTTGGATATTTTGATAGGACTTTCTTTTGCTAAAATGAATTTTTCTTGTCCATCTATAATAATAGCACATTCATGATTGCTTTGAACATATAATTCTTCACATGGTATAACCATACTAGGCATTCTATTTAAACAGGCTATAGGATTCAAGATCATACAATCTAATTCTTCATGGATAATAGAATCACCAAAAGATATAGAATGACCAGTTGAACCAGTAGGTGTCGAAATCAACAATCCATCCATACGTTGGATTATTTCATGATCTCTAAATTTAATTAATATTGATGGTGTTCTAGTCAAATTGGAACGTAAAAATAAAATATCATTTAGTGCTGGCGGATAAGTTTGATTTGAAGCAGAGGCTTGTATGCGAATTCGAGAATCATAAAAAAAATCACCGTTTATAAGAGATTTTATAGAGGTATCAACAGAACCGATTTGAGATTCGGATAATATGCCTCTATTTCCTCCGGCATTAATGCTTAATACTGGAATATCATTACAAAAAGATCGAAATGTACGTAATGTTGTACCATCCCCTCCAATAGCAATAATTACATCTAGATTTTCATTGTTAAAGTCATCTAATTGTTCATTTTTTAAAAAACTGATATTATGAACTTTAACATCGAGTTTGTTAAGTAGATCGCTAATATGATAAGAAATATTTTCTGCATTTTGATTATTTTTTTTTGTAGTTATAGCGATATTGCGGATGTGTTTCCTCATTAAACCAATTATTATATGGATATATGCTTTTAAATGCATTTGTTTTAAGTAAAGATTTAAGTAAGCATTACAAGAGAAAGTAGATTTATAAATTAAATGAGTCTACTAGACATGATTGCAAGATTTTATAGTGGGCCGATAGCTCAGCTTGGTGGAGCGTTCGACTGATAATCGAAAGGTCGAGGGTTCGAATCCCTTTCGGCCCACATCGAAATCGATATAAATCTCAAGTCAATATATGAAATATGACTAAAGTAGTAATAGATTCTGTTATTT
>JBNAIF010000046.1:0-2741 GCA_050043595.1 Nitrososphaeraceae archaeon
TCGGTTACAATGATATCAAAAGATTCAGCATTGATGTTGTTACATACAGGATTATCGCCGGTACATTCTTGTACATACCTATCACTTTCTGGTCCTGGGACAGGATTAAAACACTCATTATTACTGATACCACTGAATGCATCACAATATAATACATCTTTCTTTACAAGTAACATTGGAGGTTCTTTCATCTCTTTCTTTTCTTTCTTTACAATTGGTTCATTTTTTATTATGATAACTGGTTCATCACTCTTTTTGTTATCTTCTTTTTTGTATGGTTCATATTCATAAGAATATTTTTCATTATCTTTGTAAGTTTTATCATTATCATATTCTTGTGCACTTGCTAATGATGACGATGATGGAATTAATAACATCATTACACCAAGTACTAATACAGAAAACATTCCAATTTTGGAATTCATGTTATCAAAAAGAAAATATTCTATTTATGAAGTTGGTAACAACAATCTCTACTTTCATTATATTCAAAACATATTTGGAAATCTTTTCTAAAATTGATTATGAAAAATCTCGTACAAATATCTGTATAAAAATTCAGAATAATAATATTTCTATAAAATAAACAATAGATGTCAAGAGGTATGGTGGGACGAAGAGAATAAGAGGTGACAGCACCTAGTCTTGTTGCAAAGAGAAAGGCGTCCAAGCCACCAAGATAAACCACCATACACTTCTTGACATTCTTCATTTGTTTACTATATGTAAAAACATTTTGAAGATTATCAGAGTATATTCTGAAAGAAAAGTTTCTAATAATATTTTCTACTTCTGTACAAAAATAAAATAAAAAGAGTGATGTTTGTTTTTACAACAATTGTATTATTTTATCATACTCAAAGGGATTCTACTGCAAAGACATAGTTTTTAACAGTACATTCTTTTTGTTCTCCATGTTGAACAGTTCCAGAACATTCTCCTTCAAAAAGCACACAACTTGCAAATTGAAGATTACTGCCGTCATCACGAAAATCAACTACAACACCATCAAATCCTGCTTCAAAACAATCAAATTCAAAACCAGGCCCGGTAGGAACAGGTGATGGTTCACTAACTACAAAATTTCTTATATCAAGGTTTACTTTTGTACTTTGTTCAGATGCTTCAAATAAATTCGTATTAGTTACTGCTATATCGAATGTAGACGGATTAATACCTTGACATTGTTCAGAAGTACATTCTTGTACCCATCTATCACTGTTTGGTTCTGGTACAGGATTATCACAGTCATCCTCTGTTCCATTTGCTACTACATCACAAAACAATACTTCTTTGTTAACTAGTACCATTGGTGGTTCTTTCATCTTCTTGTCTTTATGTGGTTCTGAAAATTGATTCTTTATTATGATAACAGGTCTATCATTGTCATATCCATATCCATAATCTTTTCCGTATCTATCCTTTTCTTTATAATATTTGTCATATTCTTGTGCACTGGCTATTGAAGTTGCAGGAATAAGCAACATCATTACACCAAACATTAAAGCACCAAATACTCCAATTTTAGTTTTGGACATGTTACCAAATGTAGAACATTGTATATATGAGATAGGTAGGAACAATCTCTACTATCATTCTCTACTTCATATATTGTAGAAAAATCTCTATACTATATTACTATGAAAAGTATTATACAAATATCCATAGAAAAATTCCGAATAATCTTTTTCTATATTAATTTTTTAGATTACTTTTGATTAACTTTTACAAATCAGTTTATTTTTTTTATTATAAAATTGATTTTCATATTTGTTTTGATTAATTAACTAAATGGACTCTGCAACTAAATTAGAAAACTTCGATGGCTTCGAATTACCATTATATCATGGTTCAGTAACATAATATAATAAGTTTTTTTATAATCTAAAAAAATCTAAATTAATTATAAAACTTAATTTAATGATAGAACTTAGACAAAATTCGGAGAAGGGATGAAATATATGATGAATTTAAAGCAATACTAGGAGAATTTGCCTATATAATAAAAGAGCGCGACCCATAGAAAAAAACAAGTCTAATCGATTTATTTTTAAACAAATGTTTCCTAATATATTCTATGAAATATCAAATTAGCATTATAGCAGTGTCAGCTTTGTTAATTCTAACTACAATGACTAATGCTCTTTATGCACAAGATAACAATAATACAAATCAAAGTCCATCAACATTAACAACGGATTTAATTAATTCAAAGATAGTTCTAGCTAATATAACCGAAAAACCATTTTCTGTATATGTCAAAGGAATTGAAAATGCAACTACTATCTCAACTGAAATTGGTTTGAATAAAACCGAAGGTTGGTATAACGACACAATAATGATTAACGGAATTGAAACTATGGAGAATGGTCTTTATAGTGGTATATCTCAACCAGATGGAAAGATAATCTATAGTGGAAATGGAACGTATATTATAAAAAATAATGAATCAGAAAAAGCAACATACATCTATCAAGGAATAGGTGTTCCCAAAGAAAACGGTGAATTTGAAGAGCGTGGAGTCCAGATCTATAGTACAAATTCTACAGGAGAATTAGCATTTCTAGATAATTTAGCAAGTATCTATCTCTATAAGTTTGATGATACTGGGCAAGCCATATCTGGTTATGTTTGGGAATGGAAATAATCTCCCATATTTATTGTTCAAAAAAAGCAGGTATTAAAATTACCAGTATACCTACCAGAGGGACAAAGATGCAAACAACTATCAGAGCTCCAAG
>JBNAIF010000047.1:0-6557 GCA_050043595.1 Nitrososphaeraceae archaeon
ATATTTTTTAGTTGTCGAAAAATTACAATAATCATTATATTTGTTTCGTATTCACCCAATTTCTTAATTCTTCAATTGTCGGTTTTTTATTATCTAATTCTTCATATTTTACAATTTTTTTTAATATATAATTAATTTCACAAATTTTATCATTTGTTTTATTTTCTTTTTTGATATATTCTGGAACAGAATTATACCATTCTAAAAAAGTTCTCATATTGATGGAATTAACAAGAAGCTAGTTCGTTATATTTAAATCAATTGGTCAAATGCTAATAATGTTATAGAATAAAATTATATAGATTTAGAACATAATAATTTACTTGATTTTAATATTCAAATCTGTACTATCAATTCGATGTTTTCTAGATCTGTAATTTTCATAAGAATGATGGTTATATATTTACAATTTGTTACCTTAAAAATAAATTATGTCATCAAATACTAAAAGTATTTACATTTTACATTTCTTTTTAAACAAATTGAATATAAATATTGATTTTGTTTTCATATATGCATTGAAAAAAGAGTATGAGTTTATAAAAACTAATTTATTTTAATCCATTTTCTATTATCATGAAATAAGTCTAAGATAATTTATTAGTACTTGTGTATGTAATACCCCAATAATGTGAACCAGTATTTATTGGATGATATATAAATAACTTTGAGAAATTATTGACATTTTCCATCTTTATTCCTTTTTTTCCATCTAGTACTTCTCGAACTGAATCAAGATCATTAAATTGGTTTATTTGAGTTTTATTTTGGGAAAAAAGATCTTTTCTTGAATCTGCTATTATAGTTCCATTTTGGTCAAAAATAGAAATGTATTCGTTTTTATTAAGATAAAGGTTATTTATGTTATCTGTTAAATCATGAAGATTCAGTATTCCTACCCAATATCCAATTATTTTATTTTTTTCGTTATTATGAACAGGAACTGCAATTGATATAGCTGGTTTATGAATTGAAGCAGAAATAAAAATACCACTAACATAATATGTTTTATTATCTTCAGAAGAAATTCCATTGTACCATTCTCTGTCAGCATAATTCAATCTTTTTAATTGTTTTTGATCAGAAAAAGGTTCACCCATGTATATATCTGCATTAGGCATAGTAAAATATACACTTCCAAAATCATTATCCAAATTTAAAATCATTTTAGCTATATCTCTTTTATTCATGTCTACATTTTCTGGAATGCCCATATCATCATTATTAATTAAATCCGAAAAATATGTATTTTTAACTTCATTATTTTGGCTAGTAATAAGTAATAAATCTACTGCTTCTTCGATTTTGTTTTCGACTACGACAGATAACAATTTCAAAGTATTATCTTTATAATTTGTTGATTGATTTTGTGAATTACTAAATTGTGATTTCAAAGTTTCAGAATAACTATTATAATTAACATTACTAATATTATATAAAGAAAAAATAGTGACTAGTAATCCTATAATAAAGAAAAATTTTGTCATATATTTATAATTATTTGAGTCAAATTTCATAGTAAAAAAAGATATATAATAACTACACTTATATATTTTTAAACACATACAAATTTGTAGAATATAAAAAACGTAATGTCTAATATGAACAAAGCTGTACATCATTAAACTAATTTATAGTTAGCTAGATTTGTAAATTGAAATTATACTACTAAGGATTATTTTATTTTCTAGGAATAGACATCATTAACTTTATTGTGATCTATGATTCTCATTCAATAATTGTAAAATTATGTCTAAAAAACGATATTCAAAAAAATGAAATTTAAATTAATACATAGGTATCAAGATAGTTATGAAACCTTGCTGGTATTCAATATATTTCCAGTTCTAGCCTATGCAGTGAATCGCTCATATAGAGTAAGAGCGATTATATTGCACCATACTATAAGTTAAACCTTATTATTTTGCAGAATAAGATCTAATTTTATCTCATTTCAAGAATTGTTCTAACTCAAATCTATTTTTCTTTTTCTGTAGTGAAATATCGTATAATTTCTTGGTTTTCTATGACTTTTTGTGTAAAACCAAATATCGTATTCTTAAAATTTTGGCGGTAAGAATTTTATAGTCATGTTTTAAGTGTATAAAATTTTGCAATATTATTTTGGATAGTATTAATTTAAGGAAAGAGATAAAGTTTGAATTTATACCTTGTCCATTCTCTCTTGTATTTGCATCAGTTGAATGTAAATTTTCTAAATACTCTTATAATAACATAATAACTGAAATATGTTGATTTTTTTATGATCTACTAATAAAAAATTATATAAATAATTTAAATTAAAAAGAAGATGGTATAGTTTGTAATAATTCTTTTATTCGTTGTCTTGTACTAGAACATCATCTATTTCGTCTGGCGAAGTACTATTTAGAGGAATATTTATTTCTCCTAACTGATCCCTTATTTCAGTTTCAATTTCTTGTAAGTTTTGTGATACTAATTCATCGTTACCGTCTGTTAATGCAGCATTAGCTCTATCAACTGAATTAAGTATCTTAGTTATTGATTCTATTGGAAATTCTATACTATTAGTTTCTTGAGCATATGTTTCAATTCCCTGAGAAAATTGAAAACCTGCAGAACCTAATACTAACATAACAGCAACTACTGTTGTTGTTTTGCTGAAACTAATTCTAGATACTAGCTTCATTTGAATTTATTTTTGTGTTCAATTATTTAAAAGTATTGTTATAAAGTAATATTTGAGATTATTGTTACTTTTTAACAAAATTTGTGTAAAATTGTTTATAAATAAAAGAAATATGAAAATATCTAATTTTAGTCAAGATATATTAATTGACATAACTACCATATTTTTTGTACTTGTTTACTCTTTTATAGTATAATTATTTCATATTAATAACTCGGATAATTTGTTAATTATATGATTAAAAATATTAAATCAAAAAAATCTGATCACTCGTTACAGTTTATGAATTATCTATCTAATAACATTACAAAAAAATATTAAAAAATATTAAAGTTTGTTATATTTTCTTTGTTTTACTAATATTGCTTTTGTTACTTTGGTTCTTTATAATACAGATCTGGTCAATGTATTGCTTTTGTGAAGTTAGAATAATCTCCTACTTGCTAACTTTCTACAATCTGACCATCTGTTATACGAAATAGATCTGCGACAGCAATAGTAACTGGATTGTTGTTTGCTGTAGCATCAAATAAATCTTGACCAGTAAAAGTACCATTCCATTTGCTGAAAATTGCAACCAAATCTCCTTCAGCTATGATTTGTTCTGTATTGCCTATTAAATCGGGAAATGCATTAATAAAAGCACTAATATTTCCTTTAACAGATTCTTTATCTATAGAGTTGCCATTTGTCAAGTGACCTACATAGTTATCTGCTAGATATTTATCTATAGCAGTTGAATTTCGATCAACATAAAGATCATTAGTAAATGTCTGTACTAATTCCTTGTTATCTTGTGAAGAATCTTCTTGCGCTAAAACTTGTATTGAAGTTGTACTAACTATACTACCTACACTCAAAATCCCTACAAGGATAATTACAAAGGGAAATATTGCTAATCTTGATAATTCTTTATTTATGGTCATACTATCACTTCCTTATCTCCTTAACAACCGCAGTGACTACAGACCTGACAATCTTTTGTCGGCATCGAAAAGTTAACTACTTGATCTGGTTCGGAGAAGCTAGTTCCAGATAAAAACCTTGACACTATATTACCTTTCAAAAAATTTGCTGGTTGTGATTCTGAAAACACTTCTATCTTGTTTTTGTAAAGACATGTTGCAATATTATAATTAAAATTATTTAAGAATATCTGTTCTCTGATCTGAGTTGGGGTACAACTTATAGATAGTACTATCGAAGAGGAATTAATCTCATTAGTTTTGATTGTTTTGTTTCTTGTATCTATTAATGATAATAAATGAATTATAACTTTACATCAAGATGGAGTACCATATTAAAAAGTAAAAGATCCTGATGTTTTATACAATTTATTTGTTCTTATCTGTTGTATATGTAAAATTATCTTCTTTCACCAGTTTCTTGTTCTTTATAAAGATATACTTCAGTAAGATATATCTTTTTTTTATTTTTTTATTGACTATAATATTGGATATTATATCTCGAAATAACATTTTGTAGAAATAATATTAACATCATGTCTATTTCCCAATTTAATAATGATATATAAGAAATACCTAGTCCTACTTGCTATTTATACAAAATATAAGTTAATTCTTACAAGTGGTTTTCATCTTTTAACAACTTCGTTCTGACAAGTGATAGAGGAAGAAAGATCCATAAGTGGATCAAGCATAGTTTCATTTTTTATATGTTAAAATATTTTTATAACGTATTTTAAGATGATGTTTCTTTTTTTTCCATATTTTTATGATATCGATACTTTTATTTGATTCTCTACTTATGTATAATTATGTCACTTTAATTGTAATAGTAGATTTTTTCCAGCCAATTTTACAAATGAAATTATTTCTTATGTCATGATCTTGGAAGTAATTATAACCTTATTTTATATGATAAAGAAAATTAGGAAAAGAATTTGATGCTTATCCGGACTAATCCAATTTAGCTTATCAAGAAAGTACGAGAAAAATAGAAAATATAGTAAAATAGGTCTATCATAGTCTTGTGACTTTCCAAATGTTGAAATTCTTATCTTGATTATTGGTACTGTGAGTATAGACTAAGTTCTATTTGCGTTTATAGGATAAGGAATAATCCTTCTTACTAATTCTCAAATAATGATTATATACTAAATATTTATAAGAAATTTATTATGACTAATAATTTTGAAACTTTAATAGATATTAATAATTTAACTAAGAAATATAAAAATTTTGTAGCAGTTGACTCTATTAATTTGAAGATAAGAAAAGGAGAGTTGTTTGGTCTTTTAGGCCCAAATGGTGCAGGAAAGACTACTATTATCAATATGTTGGCTACAATTTCCAAGCCTTCATCTGGTAAAGTCCATATTCAAGGAATAGATCTTCAAGATCAGAATAATATTAGGAAAAAAATAGGTATAATTTTCCAAGATCCAAGTCTAGATGATGAATTAACAGCTAGGGAACACCTTGATTTCCATGGAAGATTATATCATATGCCAAAAACAACTAGGAGGGAAAGAATATCTGAGATACTCCAACTAATGGATTTAGACACTAAAAAAGATCTACAAGTCAAAACATTTTCCGGGGGCATGAAAAGAAGACTAGAGATCGCGAGGGGGTTAATGCATAAACCTAATATTTTGTTTCTAGATGAACCAACAATAGGTTTAGATCCACAAACACGTAGAATAATTTGGGAACATATAAAAAACCTCATTCATAGACAAAAAGTAACAATTATACTTACAACACATTATATGGAAGAAGCTGACTACCTTTGTGATAGAATTGCTATAATTGATCATGGTAAGATAATAGCCATGGACACTCCTGATAATCTAAAAAATGTGTTATTAGAAGATAAAATCATTCTAATTATATCGGATGTTAAAAAACTACAACAATTATTGTCACATCTTTCCTGGATAAAACATATAGAATCATTTCCAAATGAAAACAAGATCATTATTAAAGTAGATAACTACGAAAAGAATATACCAGTAATATTAAAAATAGCCACAACTAATGATATCACTATAGATTCAGTCAAGATAGAGAAAAATACACTTGAAGATGTTTTCCTTTATTATACTGGTCGAAAGATTAGAGAAGAAAAAGTATCTCCCGAAGATATCATGAGAAATTTGATTCGAGTCTATAAAAAGAGAAATTGAACATCTTATCTGACATTTATACTATATGGTTAAGAGAGCTAATTAGATTCGTACGAGCTCCCTCTAGAATTGTCACCAGTGTTACACTACCTTTTTTCTTTTTGATCTTTATCGGACTAGGATTTTCTTCTTGGTTAAAGGATTCTTTAGATCTAGATTATAGTAATTTTATTGCTCCCGGAATCATAGGCATGATAATTCTATTTTCTTCAATTTCCGGCGGGATGTCTTTGATGTGGGATAAACAGTTTGGTTTTCTTAAGGAGATCATGGTAGCACCTATATCTAGAATAAGTATTATGCTTGGTAAAACATTAGGTGGTGCTACGGTAGGATTAATCAATGGTATAATTATGCTCTTTATTTCTATTATGATGGGTATGATAGATCTTAAAGTGGATATAATTATATCATTATTATTTATGATACTTATAGCCATTTCTTTTATTTCTATTACATTAATACTAGCTTTAAAGATTAAGAGCTTTGAAGGATTCCAAATGATAAATTCATTTTTTTTAATGCCAATCTTCTTTTTGTCGGGAGCAATTTATCCTATGGAACATACCCCATCGTGGATGCAAACAGCATCATATTTAGATCCTTTAACATATGGAATAGATGGTTTACGTAATTCACTCATAGGGGTGGGTGTCTTTCCAATTTGGGTAAATCTGATGGTACTAGGAATATTCTCTGGCAGCTTGATTTTATTTGGTGGATATATATTTAGTA
>JBNAIF010000048.1:0-56478 GCA_050043595.1 Nitrososphaeraceae archaeon
AATTATTGAATTATTGAATTATTGAATTATTGAATTATTGAATTATTGAATTATTGAATTATTGAATTATTGAATTATTGAATTATTGAATTATTGAATTATTGAATTATTGAATTATTGAATTATTGAATTATTGCGATACTTTTTAAAATAAAAAATATCTAGATAATTTGATGAATAATTCCAAAGTTCTAACAAAATACATCGAATTAAATTCTAATGGTGAAAATGACATAATAAATATTACAAGCGATGTAAAAAATATAGTATACAATAGTAAATTGAAAAATGGTATAGTTGTACTTTTTGTAGAAGGTTCTACTGCATCAATTACAACCATAGAATATGAACCTGGTTTAATCAAAGATTTTCCACGAATGCTGGAAAGGATAGTACCAAAAGAAATCGATTATGAGCATAATAATACATGGCATGATGGTAACGGTCATTCACACACAAGAGCTTCGTTAATTGGTCCAAGTTTAACTATTCCTGTCATTAACAGTGAATTATCTTTAGGAATATGGCAACAAATAGTTTTCTTAGAGATGGATATAAGAGCTAGGAAACGAAAGATTGTAATACAATTAATGGGAGAAGATTAAAATCTCGTAGTATTTGTTGATTATATTTTGTGTATTAAATCCTTTAATGAACGTTTAGGTTTTGGTTGTAGGATCTTTTTAGGATAACCAATACAGAGAATAGAAGATGGAATTAAGTCTGTGTTTAATAAGGACATAATCTTCTTCTCATTAATCATGCCTATCCAAATAGAACTTAAACCTAATGCATGTGCAGCTAATTGAGCATAAGATGCAGCTAATGTTGCATCCTGTAATGAAAATTTGCGTTTTACTTTTTCAGGAAAATTAAGTTTAACTCTGCCATGATTTTTACAAAAAACTAATACTAGAGGTGCATTTACGTATGGTTGATTATTTGCTGCCTTGACCAATTGTAACTTAATTTCCTGGTCTAAAATATGGAATATTTCAAAACCTTGAAAACCACCTGCCGTTGGTGCGGTATCTGCTGCAGCAAAAATAAGTTCCACTTTCCAAGATTCTACTTTTTTACATTCAAATCTTCTTTGAGATCGTCTGTTTAACATAACATTAAAAATATTTGATTGAAGTACATCGTCAGCATTAATATTGTTTCTTTTCTCGTTTGGAAAAACTATAGAACGTGAATCTTTTTTATACATTCTTTTTAGAATACTGCTAGCATCAGACAATGATAAAATAGTAGTTACTAAACATAATAAATTTATTGTCAATAAATAACCAGTGTAATATTTTGTTTAATACCAAATACAAATTAGTTTTATCGAATAATTGAATTTTTAAAGTATTCTGATAACCATCATTAAATGAATAAAATATAAGTTATAATAACATTTAGATTAAAAACAATCGTTATAAACTTGTGAAAATCTAGTACAAATCAAAATGAAGTTTCGAATAAAAAAATTTAAATAATAAATATTCTAGGAATTAATCTTTTTTTATCATCATAGCAAGAAGATAATCCAACTTTAAAATATTATCATGAATAAAAGGTTCTATTGCTTTTATGAAATCTAGTCGCAGGTCTTCTAATTCTTTGGAATTGAGAGATTTTACTGCGCGAATAACTGGTCCATATTTTGAACTCATATAATACCAATAGTGATTTGCACTGAGTACAGGAACATTAATAACTCCTCTTTCAAAGTGAATATGCTGTATACTATCAATAAAGTATTCATTAATTTTATCTGGAATTCCCCAATTAATAGGAGAAGGAGGAGAATTAAAAGGTGTTGGAACATGTTTTGCTATTACCGCAAAGATTTTTCCTATTGTGTGTTCCGGAGGCCAAGTTGTAAAAGAAATACGACCTGATGGTTTCGTGACACGAATAAGTTCTTTTGTTACCACTTCTGGTCTAGGAGCAAACATATGACCAACACTTGATAAAACTACATCAAATGAATTATTTTCAAAAGGGAGATTTTCGGCATCTCCTTCTCTCCACTCTATATTTTTCACTTCTGCTATTAATTCTTCCTGTCTTGCTTTCTCTAATAATTCTGGAGTGATGTCAACACCTACAACTTTAGCGCCTTTCCTACGCGCAGTTATTGCAGTATTTCCTGAACCACATGCAACATCTAACACAGAATCACCAGACTTAACTTGCGCAGATCGTATCAAATGAGCCGACATTGGGGGAAGAATTGTTGCCACTTCATTGTAAGAACCTAAAGCCCAAGTTCTCTTAGATTTTCGTTTGAAATCATTTTCATCAAAAGACATATTCAAATAATTTATGTAGCACTTGATAAACTTTAAAAAATATTAATGAATTCACATGAAAATATCATTCAAATCATCGGTAAAAAAAATAATCAAGTACATTTTAAATGAAATAATCAAATAATCAAGAATAATACAACAATGCGAATATCTAGATTATCTAAAACAGAAAGTTGATGTTTATAAGATTATAATTCTAATAATAAATAAGACAAATTAATTTAAATTTGTAAATTATGAAAGATATAATAACAGATCAAAGAATAATCAATAAAATTATAGATTTATCTGATAAAATAACGATTTGAGAAATATTCAGCTAAAAAATAGAATATTAAATTATGAAAAGAAAAATACAAAATAATATAATCGAGATTAACCAATACCAACATAAAATAAAGAAAATTATATGAAATATATGAAATAGCACAAAGAAAGAATCTGTAAAAACGGTCAAATTATATACGAGTAAATATTTCAATATATTGGTTATCTTGATTTCGAATAATTATCCTATGAGAGAATGGCATATACAAAATATGGAAAATAACATAGTCAAATATTTAACTGGAATTCCGGAAAATGCTTCAAATTGGGAAAAAAGACGTTATAAAAAATATGGCGGATTAAATAAAGTATATAGTCGTATTCAGTATGATATAAAACATGGTGTAAAAAATGAGGAAGTTGTTTCTTTTCTCGAAAAAATTAAAGTTAATTCTGAGTTTGCAGATTTAAGAATGACAGACGGATATTCAGAAAGATTAAGTGAAATAGAAACTAAATTCAATGAAACTGGATTAATTAATAATGGCAAAGAATTAGAAAAAATACTTTCGCAAAGAAAAACAATTTAATAATTTTTTATTGTTTCAATTTTGTTTATTTGAAAAATTAAGAATGATATAAAAGTTATTTAATTTTTTATAATTCATTATATTAATTATAGAATTATACTATTAAATAATATTCAAATATCAATTCAAATAACTTGCAGTCATTCTAATTTAATTGTTAACAATCTTTCATATAATCAAAATTCCTCTTTATTTGTAAATGATGATTTCATTTTATTTATTGATTTATTCATATAGCAAATAATATTAGAATAAAAATATAGATCAATCTATATTTTTTCTTTGTTGACGGTAAATCAATCTATATTTTTAGTAAGATCTTATATTATGCGATAATGATATTAAGTTAGAGTTTATTATAATTTAAATAATATTAAAAAAATAACTATGTATGAATCCTAATAAAATAAAATGTTCACACATATTGGTAAAAAAACAAAGTGAAGCGTTGATTATTTTAGAACGTATTCAAAATGGAGAAAGTTTTACAGAATTAGCTAAACAATTATCTTTAGATCGTCCAAGTGGAAAGAGAGGAGGGGATTTGGGATTTTTTAGGAGAGGAGCTATGGTAAAACCATTTGAAGAAGCAGCTTTTAAACTTGGAAAAGGAGAATTATCTGAACCTGTAAAGACTGAATTTGGATATCACATAATAAAAAGAATTAGCTAAACTAATTTCAATATTTATATTATTAATTACATTTAATGTACGATCTATTAACTTATTCATAAATTAATGGGTTTTACAATCTAGTCTAAATTGTACTCTATGGTTACTATTCTATAAGATTATTGTATGCTCGCAGTACTAAATTGACATTATATTGATCAAATATGGTTGATATTTTTCTCTTAATGAATCATAAAGTTAATTTCTCGGAAATCATTATTCTAAATAAAACTAGTAAAACAGAATTTAAATTATCTAACAATGATAGTAATAGTGATATCATACAAATTGTTGTGGAAATGTGGAAGAATTGATTTTAATTGTTTTCTAAATCCGTATAATTTAAAGTAATTCAGCATATGATGATCCAGTTTTTTTAGATATAAATTTCTGCAACAATGAAAATATGCTGATAGAAAAGCATTATAAAAGAACTGGAAAATACTAGAAGAGTTTATTATAGTAAAATAATCATATTAATTTTCAAGTATTATAGATTACTTAAAACTATTATATGTTACATTAATATTCTATGTTATATAATCAATAACTTTATACTTTGGAGTCACCCTCTCCTTTTAGTATACTTTAATTAATTAATCAATTATTCATTACAAATTCATAAAATGAATCAAATTAATAAATGGTATAATTGTAATTCTCCAACAATTTATACAAAAGAAAGTAAATCTCTATTACATAATTTTGTAGTAAATGGCATTCATGGAATTACCATCAATCCATATCAAGGATGTCATCATCGCTGTGCTTATTGTTATGCAACATATGACTGGTCACCAGATTTCTATGATAAAGTATATTCAAAAATAAATGCTAGTAATTTATTAATAAAAGAACTTTTGAACTTTAAGTCAGAATATATAAAACCTATAATGATATCATCAGCTACTGATGCATACCAACCAGCCGAATTAAAATATAAAATCACTCGAGATTGTATAAAAATATTACAAAAATATAACTTACCGTACTACATATTTACAAAATCTACTAATATTAAAAGAGACATTAAATTACATGAAAAATATAAAAACAATTGTTTCATAGTTTGGTCAATAACTACCAACAATGAATTTATTCGAAGAATTATTGAACCAGGTACTCCATCATCTAAATCTTTGTTTGATGTTATTAAAAACTTTCATAATTCTGGAATTAAATGTGTGATTAATATTGATCCATTATTGCCATTAATAACTGATACAAAACAAAATATCCAAGATATTTTCGATAATTTATCAGATGTAGATTCTATTTATATTCATAGCTCATTTTTAAGACTTCGACAAGATATATGGGAGAGGATTAAGATAATTTTGAATCTTCTAAACATAAAATATGGTTTAAATGTCTATAGACGTTTATATGGATTTAATGATCCAATCACTCAAGAATTAAATCTATATATTAATAGCAAATATTCATTTAAAATCCATAATTATATTAAATCATTATCTATTGAACAGAAATTCCAATATGGATTTCCAAAGCTACAAGCTGTAAAAAATAAAATAAATCGAAAATTTATAAGACAAAAATATACTGAAAATCTAATGAATTTTATATAAGTATTAATGAAAACAATAAAAGTAACTTCGATATTTTATTCTATATGAAAAATTATTTTTTTCGAAACATATCTTGTAGTTATATGACCAAAAAAACTAGAGTAATTATATTATATTTTTTAATTTCTTTTAGTAGTTTAATTTTTATTGTTTCTGATTCAATTTTTTTAAAGTCATTTTCAAATGTATATGGTTTTTTTCATTCACAGGTTCAAGAAAACTTTATTACATATGAAAATTCTAAATTGAAATTATCTATTAATTATCCGTATGATTGGCAAAAAGAAGAAAGGATAGGTGGATTAGTGTCTTTTCTTGCACCACGTGAATCTGACTCTCAAACAAGATTTCCTGCAGGCTTAGGAATTTCTTATTCTCTTTTAGATTCAAATACCTCCTTATCCGTTATATCTACAGTTCATATTAATAATATCACATCAAATTTAAAAGATTTTAGACTGCTTGACACAATAAAAGTTAAATTAGGTAACAAATTTGATGCATATGAAATTATTTTTGAGGCTCTTGATGGAAACGAATTACGGAAAGCTTCTCAGTTTATTACTAAAAACAATAATATAGCTTATTTATTCACTTATAAAGCGGATCTGGATAAATATGATCTATATAAACCTACGATATGGAAAATACTCGATTCTTTAAAATTCCACAAATAACTATAGTTATACTATATATTTATTAAATTGCCTAAATTAAAATTTTCAATAAATCAATGCCTTAAAAATAAATTCTTTAGGATCGGTTTTATACTGTTTATCATAAGTATTATCTCTTCTTTATATCTTAATTCTCTAGGTATCAGCTGCATTGAAGAATTATCTTCACATGGCATGGAGTCTATCGCAGAAACTTATATTTTAGAAAGCAACTGTTTTATCATCACCAATTCTTATGTTTTTTCTATTTTTGTAGTTATTATAGGGATTATTTTATTGATGATATCCTTTAATCAAATGAGAACAAAAAATTAGTATTACTATTTTTTTAACTTGGTTAATCATTTAAATCTTTTTTCAATAAATTTTTGATAACTTTTAGACAATGTTTGTTTAGATACTTTTAATATTATTATATTATTTAATAATTAAATTAATTTTCTTAAATAATTTTAATAATATTTTAATAATTTTGATAATGTGATAATATTGTCTATTACATTTTTTTATAGCAATAATTTTAAATGAATTTATATATTAATTTATTAGGACTTTATCAAATTTGGTGGAATTTCTATTCGAAAAATTCATTTATTATTTTTATATATATGGATTAGTATCTTCATTTATAACAATATCTACTATCCTTCTTCATATTATTTATACTAACATGTTCATACACATTATGCTTCATCCAGTTTGCTTAATTCTCTCTTTATTTCTAGCAATATTCTCTATTTCTTCATATATATTAGAAATATAAGAACACGCATTTTGTATGTAACACTTGGATTCTTAGAATTATTTGTTGTGGAAAAGATATATTTGTTAAATTCCACCTAAGATATTTTCATAGTTATAATGCTTCCAGTAAATATAGACTTATCTCAATTAATTTTATTATTGATGGTCACTTTATTAGGAATTACTTCTATCTAAACAAATAATTAATTGAATTGGAATTCTCATACTTAAAATGATAGGAATAAAATATAACTATAAATTCATAAACTTAATATCTTTATACCATCGTATAAGTTTTGGAGATGATTAATCTTAATAAAGGTAACAAAAAATACTTTCGTATCATTAAAATTATTTGAAATGTTCGTACAAGATTAAAATTAATCAAATTATAATATTCGGTATTATTCTAATAATGTTAATGAAGACAAATTCTATTTTATCATCTTTTTAAGGGGAAAACAATGAAAAGATTTTATTTGTTCAACAATCGTAAAAAATTTTCATTTAATATTATTGTCATTTTTAAAGATACTTCTTATCTTCTTTCTTGGAATTTTATGGATTAAAAAAGTGAATATAAACTTTCAGATCAATTTGATTTCTAACTTTAAATTCAATATAATTAACCTGATTATAAACACTAATATTAAATATTATCACAGTTTCATTAATTTATGCTTAATCGAAACAGGGTAACAAACTCTTTTAAAACTAGAACTAATATATTTTTAATATTATTTATATTCTTGTCTTTTTCTATATTAACAATAGTATTCTCACCAATAAATATTGTTTTTGCAAAAATTGATGTATCTCCTCTTCATAAAATTGATCAACATATAGCTTCATATGCAGTAACCATTATTCCTGGTGCATCTTTGAAAAACAGTCCAATACACTACTTTCCATCAAATATTGCAATACCTGAAGATACCACTGTATTGTGGTATAATAATCATCCAGGTGAGTTCCATACTGTTGTAAGCGGAATTTTGGGTGATCCTGATGTAGGTGAAAAATTTAATTCGGATGTAATACCATACGGTTCTTATTTTAAATATACTTTTATGCTCGAAGGAGACTATCCATATTTTTGTGAATTACATCCGTGGAGAACTGGATTCGTTTCTGTAGGCAATTCAAAAGAGATAGGAAATAATTTTGAATTGGTTTCTTTTAATGGTACCACCTTAAATATTAAAAATGATACTAGAAATCTTTTAATTTTTGATCCTATTAACGTTGATATACCTAAAAATGAAGCATTGGTATACAATCTAACTTTGTCATCTATGGATAACGAAATATTATTCCATGATAGTTATATTGTAATTGGCAATAAATTTTATGTAGATTTTTCTAATAGTGATTTTCCATTACGTACATACGGTCCTGATTTTCTTCATCCCATAACAGGAGCTTATCATATCGAAGGGAATATTTTTGAACAAAATAAAAAATTTTTAGTAAAGGTTGAATTAGTACAAATTGGTAACAAAATTCTTGACGAACCAATCTCAGATGAATTTGAAATTAAATTTGTTACATGATACCTTTTTTAATAGAATCTAAGTTTAATTTTAATCTAAAGAGTTATGAATTCTATTGATGCATTGGAATCTGATATAAAACTTCAGATTTCTCAAATATCAAAAATAAAAAAAAATTCAAAAACAGTAAAAGCTAATATTGATAATTCTATTTTTGTGGGTACTGGTGATTCATATGTATCTGCATATTTGACACAATATATATCAAATTTTCGAACTTTTGCATTAGATCCATATGAAATCATAATGAATCCGTATATTACTAAAAATAAAGACATATATTTTATATCTGTATCTGGTTCAACAAGCGGAAATATCAAAGCATCAAAGATTGCACGTACTCATTGTAATAAGACTATTGCCGTTACTGCAAATCCAAAAAGTGAACTTGCTTTAAATTGCGATGAAATTATACATCTAGATTATCATGATAGTAGCACGACTACTTCTGGAACAATTAGTTTTTTATTTAGTACTCTAACTTGCACATTATTAATTAAACCTAACACACCACTTTCAGATATTTCTAACCTCTTTTCTCATTCTAATCAATCTGCAAACAACATAATAAAAAAACAACTCTATGCCACAAATTTATCTAACGAAATAGAAATACATTCTAGTATTTTTTTAGGAAATCTTTTTCTTTATCCTCTTGCGATCTATGCTTCACTCAAAATCTATGAAATTTTTGGAATGAAATCATATGCATATTCCCTAGAAAATTTTTGTCATGCACCAATTTTTAATATAAATAAAAACGATCTACTCTTTAATTTTAAATCAATATTAACCTCTTCCCGCAAGGATTTACAATTAATTAATTTTTTGAACAAAAATGGCTATCATATATATCAAATCAATATTAACTCAAAATCTGACATTAATATTATAATAGAAACTATCTTCTTTATTCAACTCTATATGTTAAAATTAGCAAAATTGAAAAATATCAAAGAATGTTATTTTCTTAACAAAAAAGATCTTTTGGATATAAGCTCTAAATTGATTTATTCATAACATCGTATATTTTATATTTTTTATCCCCTAATTGCTCCTAAAGTCAAACCTCTGATCATCTGTTTTTGGAAAATAAGCATAAGAATCAGAATTGGAATGATTGCTATATTTATTCCAGCAGTTAAATATCCCCATTCTATTCTATATAATGATACAAACTGATAAAGTGCAACTTGAAATACCATTGAATCTGGTTTATTAGCTAATACTATTGGCAAAATAAATTCATTCCAAGAAAATCTAAATGCTAAAACTGATGCAACTGCAAATCCTGGCATAGATAGTGGAATTGTTATTCTTCTAAGAACACCTAATCTAGTGCAACCATCTACTAACGCAGCATCTTCTAATTCTTTTGGTATTGTTTCAAAATAACTTTTAAGAAGAAAAATATTTAATGGAATTATTAATATTTGGAATGTGAGAATAAGTGATATTAACGAATTTAATAGACCTATTTGTGATAACATAATATATAATGGAATTATATTTATAATAATTGGGATCATAAATAATCCTAGAATTATACTTAATAAAATATTTTTTCCTTTAAATTTGAAACGAGCGAATGCATATCCTCCTAATGCACTAACAGTAACACTTAATATTGTACTTCCTATGCTTACTATAAAACTATTAAATAAGCTATGAACAAGATGCGAATCTGTAAGAACAAAAATATAATTATCTAATACTGGGTTCTCCGGCAAAATTGTTGGAGGTAGTGTAGTAGCTTCTTCATTAGATTTGAATGATGTAGATAAAACCCAAAAAAGGGGCACTAATGTTATAAAAATAAAAGTTAATATTAGTATATATAGTAATGTTCTTTCTGTAAAAAACAACTTTAGATAACTCAATATTTTTCTCCTCGTTTTTGGTTAAATATTTTTATGTATATGAATGCTGCAATCATATTTATTCCAACCAACAATAATCCTGTAACCGCACCATCCGAGAATAATCCAAATTCAAATGCTTGCTTATACATGAATAGTGACGTCGTAGTAGTAGAAAATAACGGTCCACCGTTAGTCATTATTAATTGAAGATCAAAAAAGTTAATTGTCCATATTGTAATCAAAATTAAATTTGTAAGAATAAAAGGTTTTAAAAGTGGTAATGTTATATAAAAGAACCTTTTAAATTTTGTCGCGCCATCAATACGCGCAGCTTCATACAACAATGGATTTATTGAAAGTAAACCTGCTGTGAGAAATAGTATTGTAAATGGTGTTCCATACCATGTATTCGCAATAACGATCGACCATATTGCTACATTTGGATCTGACAGCCATCCTACACTTTCAAAACCGATTTTCTCTAATCCATAATTTAATATACCAAAATTTTCATTAAAAATAAATTTAAAAGAAAATCCAGTTATTACAGTGGATACAGTCCAAGGAATAATTATTAAAGTACGGAAGATCCCAGTACCTTTAATTTGTTGATTCAATAATAATGAAATTAATAATCCTATTCCAAATTGTAATAATACTGAACCAAAAACAAATACTAATGTTACTTTTAATGATTCATATAACGCAGCGTCTGCAAATAAATTTTCATAATTCTCAAACCCCACAAAATTCCATTCTTTTATGATAGTGAGAATAGAAACATCATTTAATGATATGTATATATTCCAAATTAATGGAAATAAAAGAAATATAACTAATAATCCTAAACTTGGTAAAAGAAAAAGATAAGGGTGTATTTTGTTTATCGTTAATTGCATTTGATTTATAATAACTTGTCTATTCCCATCCAAGTGTTTTTAATGATTTTTTAAATGCATCATCTAAAGCAACTTGCGGGTCTTGACCATGATAAACCTGTTCTATCGCTTGTCTGATTTGTTCCGCTATTTGTGGATATTCAGGTATATTAGGTCTACCATTACCAAATTCTATCATCGAAATTAATTCGTCATAATATGGAATCGTATTTTTTAATTGGACAGAATATTCTCCTTCCCCAATACTTTTCTGTGTTGGTAAATATCCTTGATTAATTAACATTGGTGTTAACACCTTTGGATCTAGCATTATTGTAATTAATTCCCATGCTAGTTCTTTGTTTTGAGATGTATTTGGTATGCTTAACATCCATCCTCCCATCATAGTTGAAGCATTGTCAGTATTATTTTTCGAATTTGGCATAGGAAAAGTAGGTATTATTCCAATTTTTTCTTCTAACCCATTCCATTCGTCTCTTGGAAACTGCCCTAAAATCCAAGATCCTTCCAACATAACTGCAAATTTCTTATCTGCAAATTCTTGACCCCAAAAATGATTGACTTGTGGTTTGATTCCAGCTTCTACTTGTTCTTTAATAAAATTTAATGCTTCGATTCCTTTTTCATCATTGTATGTTGGATACCAGTATGTTCCTTTTGTTGGATGTCCCTCTTTCTGGGTTAAAATTGTTCCATTTAGCATCCACAGATAAGGGTACCACATATCTGGAGAATGCTTAGCTCCTACAAGGTGCATTGGCGAGATATTTTTATCCTTCAAAGTTTCTTGCAATTTATTAAAAGCTGATATATATCCTTGCCAAGTAGACAATTGATTTTGATCAATTCCAGATTGATTTAAGAAGTCTTTCCAATACCATAATGCTCTAACATCTGTCCATGCCCATATTCCATTTACCTTATCGTCATATATTCCTGCTAACCAATTTGTTTTATACCAATCTTTTGTTTTATTCCATTGTTTAGTTTTATCAGTCATGTCGTATAGAAATCCTCCTTCTGCAAATTCCCCTAACCAAATCTGATCTATTGAGATTAAATCTACTGGCATATTTCCTGCCATTGCAGTTAGTATCTGAGTTCTAGTATCTGAATATGGAAGTACTCTGTAATCTACAACAATATTCTTGTCTTCATATCTTTCATTAAGTATTTTTGTGGCGTTTTCAAAAAGTATATCCCATCTTTCTTTTGGCTCAGCTACAATTGCTGTTATTATTATTTCTTCCTGGGCTATTACTGTTTCAAATTTATCTGCATTTGATAAAGTCAAAAAAATTAATAATATGCCTGTCATGAATAAAGAAGAAATAGAAGTGGTTCTTGAAATCATTTAATAAAGAAATCAATTTATGTTTTTTAAGCTTATCTATATTATCTATGATAAAAGCATAAAGGATACAATAATTACCTTGAAATAAAATAATAAAATTTAATATTACAAGAAATAATCGAAAAATATTATATATCTTTTTAATCAAATCACAAATAAATTTACTTTTTATATATTATCAGTTTGAAATCATTAACAAAAATATAACTTTTGTATTGTTTAATCATTAAATACTAAAAACAAAAGACGTGCTTTTCATTTATCGTTTTACGATGTTTCTATTTATTTTGCAGTATCCATTTCTAAATCTACAAAATTGCCTATGTTTTCAGTTTCATTTTCTTACAAATACAACAAAAATTTTCATATGTGCACAAGTAGTTAAAAATACACTAACATCTGTAAGTCATAAATTAATAATAAATTTTCTAAATTCACATTTTCTACAAAACAAAAAATTCTCAATATTTTATATAAAATACATTGTATGTTCAATTATCTAAATTAGAAAACATTTGTTATTTCGTATGTTTATGAAATTGTAATAAAAGATCTATTAGTTAGGTGATGCTATCTGAAACTTGGATTTCTAATACATGCATTAGTTCCCTAATAAAAAATGATATGAAATAAAATATACCTTCTATTTTTTTTATTTAGTGTATAAAATTATTTTGATTGTTAAATGTGGTATAAGTTAATATATTATTTTAGTAATTTAGTGATAGATATTAACTGATCAATGTTATTATAAAAAATCTCACAAAAGTATTCGATAAAACATCTGTAATAAAAGATTTCTCAATTACTATAGATTCTGGCAAATTCTTGGTTTTATTAGGTCCTTCAGGTTGTGGTAAAACTACAATCATTAGATGTATTGCAGGTCTTATTGACCCTACATCTGGACAAATTTATATCGGTGATCAATTGGTAAATAATCTACAACCTAAAGACAGAGATGTTGCAATGGTTTTTCAAAATTACGCGCTATATCCTCATATGGATGTTTTCGATAATATTGCTTTTCCATTAAAAATGAAAAAAATATCAAAATCTGAAATTGAAAAATCTGTTTATGAGGTTTCTAAATTATTAGGTATTGATGTTCTTTTGAAAAGAAAACCTAAAGAACTAAGCGGTGGACAAATGCAAAGAGTCGCTTTAGGGAGAGCATTAGTTAGAAAGCCTAAGGTATTTTTAATGGACGAACCTTTATCAAATTTAGATGCCAAATTGAGGACACAAATGAGAACAGAAATAAAAAAATTACAAAAACAAATAGGAATAACGACCATATATATCACACACGATCAAGTTGAAGCTATGAGTATGGCTGATAATATCGTAGTCATGGATAGAGGGATAATTCAACAAATAGGTTCACCTGAAGAAATATATTATAAACCAAATAATGTATTTGTGGCAGGTTTTATTGGAAATCCATCTATAAATATCTTAAATTTTAAGATAGAAATAGATTCAGATAATGATATACTATATTTAAAATCAAATGGTGTTAAAATAAAAACTAATCTTTTCAAATTCATGAATGAAAAATATCTTCAAACATCTGCTTCTATTATTTTAGGAGTAAGACCTCGAGATATTTCTATAATAAAAGAAAATTCAAATTTTGATGGAATTTTACTCGATGGTGATTTGACATACAAGGAACTATTAGGTGACGATACAATATTTGAAGTTAATCTTAAAGATAGTCAAGCTGTCAATATTGTGACAATAGGACAAAAATATAATGACCTCAGAATAGGCCAACAATTAGTATTGGGAATAAAATACGAAAATCTTCATTTCTTTGATTCTGATACAAAAGAACGAATTATGATAAAAAATGTAATATGATTGTTCTTATAAATAAATATATACTTTAATAATATGATGAAAAATAAAAATATCTACTTCATAGTTGTTCTATATTATTCTTGATTTTATATATTTTAGTTGTTTTCTAATTTAAATAAATAATTCATGATTACTATCAACAAAAATTTCTAATTCAAATTATATAATGTATTTTTTTCTTAAATAATGATAAGAATTACTCTCATACATAATATTTTTTTTCTTTCTGGTTATTTTGGTTTCTTTTCAAAAAAGAAATAAATCACTTATTATTACATTCTTTCTAATTGGATGCCTATAGTTACTATGAAATTCTCAACGTATCTGTTGATGCAACAGAAGTAGAAATCAAGAAATCGTATCGTACACTTGTAAAAAAATACCATCCAGATAAAAATAGAAAAAATAAATATGATGATGAAATCATAAAGAAACTTAATGCTGCATTCGAAATATTATCTGATAAGAAAAAACGAAGTGCATATGACAAATTGCAAGAAAAGCAATTAAATTCATCTACAATTGTAAAGAACAATTCTAATACTGATCAGTTTCAAAATTATAAATCAGATCATAATTCCAAATTTTTTGTTGATATTAATGATATTCACATAAGAAAGTTTCCTAAAAATAAGTTGAAAAAAAATCGTTTCAATATACTAATAGAACCTTCGTTATGTATGGCATTTGGAAGCTGTGAAATTCTAGCTCCTCAAGTTTTTTATGTTGAGAAAAATAAAATCATAAATCCAAAAGCGGAAGTTATTTCAGAAATAGGTCATGATTTTGAAACTATTCTAAATGCTGCAGAAACTTGTCCAACAAAAGCGATCAAAATAATCGATAGGGAAACTGGCAGACAAATTTTTCCTTAAAACATGCATTAACCATGAGTATTTTGTATAAAATTATAAAATGAGGAAAATATAATTAGATAGAAACTCTCAATAATTCTTTCTGTTCTATTTTAGCCCATGCTCCCATGCCATTATTATTTCCATTAGTTCCACTAATTTGACTTATAATAAACTCTTTAGCTGCCATAGGTGGCCATGCCATAGCTACATAATCTCCTATTTCACCAGCTTTATCCAAACTAGCCAGTTGAATTTTATCTTTCGGAAATTTTTTTTCTATTAAAATAGATTTCGCTTTTTCAAAAAGTTGCTGATTTCCATGTACAATAACATGGATTTTTTTATGAAAGTCCATTTCAGACATACTAATAATTTGTATAAAAAGTATAAAAGTGTTAATTGTATTTTAATTAATAATTAAGCTTTTACGAAAAAATTATTTTGATTTGTTGTACATCTTTAATTTAATTAATATGAATAGAACTGATCTTTTAATTTCTATATAATATTGTGCAAAATATGCAAAAATTATTGAAATAAAGCCTCCTATCAAAAATCTAAAACCAATGATTTCAAAACCTTCTCCATCTTCAATACTAAATCCCATGATCTGCAGAAATATTCCAAAAACAATAATCAAAATTCCTGCTATTAATAAAGGCAGAAATAAAGGATGACGATCATATTTCATTATATATTCTCTAAACATTTCTATATATTTAGTAAACAATTTTATTGATTTATTCAAATTTACTATTTATTGCAAAGTATCAATATCTCAATTTTAGGTGATTATAGTATTGCTTCTAAATTCGGCAAAAAAGGAACATCATCTGATATTACACTATATGATAGGAAAATATCTGACAAGATTTTTACGTGGATCTTACCTACTTCATTTCCAGATAAAATTCAATCATTAATACAATCAATTTATATAAGTGATTATAGCGTAATATATGTTAACAAACTGGACAAATATTTTGCAGAACAAATAATAGCTTTGGATTCACTAGGAATAAACAATGGATATCTTTTACATTCATACGATATTGATAGAAATAAAATTAAGAGTTTAATTAATGATACAATCATTTCAAATTTTAAAATACTGGAAAACATTGAAGATCTACAACGCGAATTCTATAAACTACCAGAGAAAACATCAACAGGACCTTTAGTTATCCCAATCGATCATAGTTTTGATGTAAAAGGTGTTGGTACTGTAGTATTGGGAGTTATAAAGACTGGTAAAATTAGGCAATACGACAAGATAAAAATTTTTCCTCAAAATAAAGAATTACTTGTTAAATCTATTCAAATTCATGATGATCCTGTTGACGAAGCAATTTGTCCATCACGAGTAGGATTATCTATCAAAGGGATATCTCATGATGAGATTAATAGAGGGGATATTCTTTGCAACAATCAAGATATAAAAATATCTACTTCAGAAATAAAAGTCGAAACATTCAAGAAGAATCGGTATATGAAAAATGATATTACTGAAAAACAAACTTATTTGTTATCCATTGGATTACAAATAAAACCCACCAAGGTAATTTTCGAGAATTCGTTATCAAAATTACTTTTGGAAAAATCAATGGCATATACTTCCAAACAAAAATTTCTACTATTAAGCCCTGAAAATCAAGGAACTCGAATTATAGGGGACGGAATATTAAAATAGAAAATATGATGGTACTATTCAATATCTACTATTCTTTCGTAATATTCAACAATTCTTCACAATTTGGACAACTAAATAATAGATAATTATTTTCATTAAACGCAAAAGAGTCTACTTTCAATTCCATCTCTATTACATTAATTTCAGTTTTACAATATGGACATTTTACCATGTTT
Source organism: Nitrososphaeraceae archaeon (assembly GCA_050043595.1). GTDB lineage: Archaea > Thermoproteota > Nitrososphaeria > Nitrososphaerales > Nitrososphaeraceae > TH1177. The sequence goes on from JBNAIF010000048.1 coordinate 17,101, forward strand.
ACCATATGTATTTCTAAATAATAACACTTTCTATTGTTAAGTGAACTAAGATAAATTTCATTATAATGATTTTTTTATGCAAGATGCATTGATTTCATTTCTACATTTTCTTGTTTTTTTCATACTATTTTTATTTATCCTTCCAATGACTTTAAGATTATCTATTTTAAACGTTTGTTAGTATTAAATTTTCATTTCTACATTTTATCATAAAAATAGATATAAATAATTTTATTTGTAATTTAAAGATCAAAAATAATTCATTATTTTAGATCAAAATAATTATCTCCATATATTATATACTTATATTAAATTATTTGTTTTATTAATATTTTATTATTAATCTTCTAAAATTCTATTTTTAGTGTTATTATTTTAAATGGATCGATATCTAATAATATCTTATTATTATTTTTCATTTCTAAATTTTCGATTGTTTCGTTAATTAAATTTGTTATTGCAACGGATTTAATTTTAATTGCAAATGTTAATTCAGCTGAGGTTCTAATTCCTTCAGTCTCATAAATACGTACTATAACATATTTCTTATCTTCTATTTTCATTGTACTCAGAATAATATTTTTTTTATTTATTTTTAGAAATGAATATGAACTTGGAAGGAACTTATCATCACGTAGATTATTATTATTTCCTTCAATTAATGAATTGTTATTTCTCTTAATTTGTATTGTAATCAGTGATAAATTAATTTCTGTTGCATGTTTAAAAGTAGTAGCACTTCTCCAATCTCCTTTATGTGGTAATATTGAATATCTAAATAAATACTGTTTAGTTTCAGCCGCATCTGGGGTTGGAATGCATGGTCCCATTATACCATCTGAAGACAATAATACAATACTTCTTAACAAAGTAAGATAAATTGAACCATTTCTTATCTCATGAGAGGGAAGTCCATTATGTAAAAGACTTATACCATATCTTTTTTTAGAGTTTCTATTATATGAAGAATAATCTATCCATTCAAATGAAGGAAAAACTCCAGATGGTTTCTCAAACCAATGTTTCTTGTCTTTATCATAATACAAATCTGTTTTTCTTTCAATAGCACCAAATTGTGTTCCAGCCCAATATTTTTTAGAAGTGATAGGTGTGTCGAATTTTACTCGTATTCTTGAATGCGGATGTCGATCATAAATATGTGTTATAAAATCAATTCTATTTAGATCTTTATATATTATGACTTCTTTTTCTATATCAATAAATGCATGGCGAAAAAGAACTGGTTTTAATTTATCTGTGAATCTATACGGCCATCTTAATGCGTAGTATTTACTCTTAAATTTAATATGTGACTTTAAATTTCCTTGAATTACTTCATAGGTTTCTGGTTTGAATAATCCATACTTTACACCATCTCCTCTCTCAGATTTGAGTAATCCTAGGTTTTCTCTATGGTAATAAAGGTCTCCTAATTCTTCATCTAGACAAATTTCATTTCCACTAAATAATAATTGTGGTTTATATTCTGATTTATTCGTTACTGTTAATGTGCAATTTTCTGGATTTATGGTAATAATAAAGTCTCTATTTTGAAATGATGTTTCATGAGTGATCTTTTGTTCTATGTCTAATTTATCTGATTTGATAATCTTTAAAGTTTTATATCCAATTGCAGGAACACATATTACAAATCCAATCTTTAATGTCTTAATTGTATCATCATCATATAATGAATAATCTAGAACTTCTGGTTCAATTTTATTTCCTTCTGTTTCCAGATGAGATATACCTTTCATTTCTCCTCTTTCAAAATTTAATAATACTTCTGTCCAATTTAGTACTTCATGAGATAAAGGATTGAACACAAATACATCATGATTGTGATTAGTTTTGGATGATAATTTTCTTAAATATTCATGAATTCCAGTAGATAAACTTTTTCTTGCATTATCAAATATATCTTGAACTTCTTTGTAAATTTCATCCATGCCAGTTCCAGGAAGAACGTCGTGCATAGCAACAAACAACATTTTTTTCCAAAATTTCGATAATATGTCTGATATATTATTATCATGAACTTTTAAAACATAAGCTAAAGCATCCAAACGTTCTAGTAACAATAATTTATTTTCGAATTCTTTTGTTCCTTGTTTCAACCACATTCTAGAAGACGTACTATTGGGATATACGGAGGAATTTTTTCCAGAATACATTTCTCCTTTTCTTATTTTAAAATTAATGTTTTCTTTTTCTAGATCTTTAAAAAATTTCAATGGTGTTGAAATCACCATCTGATGCTTTTGATTTTTAAGATTTTTATACTTGTTATTATTCCAATCTTGAATTACTTGAAGCAATTCTTTTTGTGGTGGAGTAGATCCGCTTCCTGACGGCATTAATATCTGATTTGTATCTACATGCTTTCCTAATTTTTTGTATGATTTATCTAATTCATCTAAAAACAAGCCAGCTCTATATCCTAATGGCATCCAATGTGTTAGTATTCGAGTTCCATCAAGCCCCTGCCACATAAATTCTGAGGGATTTGCAAATTCTAATCCTCTTCTAAATGCAAAATAATCATATCCACAACCTCGTAATATTTGAGGCCATTGAATGTTGAAACCAAATTCATCTGCTCCCCATGAAACTTTTACATCTTTACCTAGTTTTTCTTTGACATATTTTTTACCATCAACAATTTCTCTTATAAGTATCTCACCATGTGGTATCATATTATCTGCAAGAAGATATTGACCACCAGCTATTTCGATTTTATTCTTTTTTACAAGATTTTTAATATCTTCAAATAAATGTGGGTAATCATTTTCTATTTTTTCTAACAGGAACGTTTGTTCTATTACAAACTTGTATTCTGTATTTTTTACAAGGTTAATCGCCTGTTTTAATATTATTTCAATATTTATATAATAATAATCTTGTTTATTAAGAATCCAAACAGCGTCGTAATGAGTATGAGGAATTATGTGTATTTTTGGAGTAGTCATAACAATCATAAATATTGACGTACTATTTCTTCCCAGCCAAATGGTCCCACTCCGTCAGCTTTCTTTAAATTTGCTAATTGAATATTTGCATATTGATTATGTGAATTTCTTACTAAAAAAGGATGATCTACATTAATTAGCATTGGTAAATCATTCATCGCATCTCCTATTGCAACGAAATCAAAATTTTCTGCAGTGTTTGTTTGAAATATTTTTTTTAAAATTGATACTGCTTTGCCCTTGTCATGTAGTGAAGATACTGTATAGTAAAGAGAACCTTTAATCATATTTAGATCGTAATCCTTGCAAATTTTTACCATTCTTTCAACATAATTTTCATTAATTTCCAATATCGTTTCTCCATATTCTCTATTTAGCATCAATTTTACATCATCTATAGGAATACCTATCTTTTTTACGAGCTCATTTTCAGTATAGTCGTGAAAAACTTTGAAATCTATGTTGAATTCTTTTCTTATCTCATTCAACATTCTTGATATATGTAAAAAAGATTTTCCAAATTCAATAACATGGAAATTTTGGATTTTCTTGATTTTTATATCTTTATTATTTACAAAATCAAAGTTATTACAAGTAAAATAATTTTCTGGAATATATAAAGCACCACCATTTTCTACTATAAACGGATCGGAAATCGAACATTCTTTTCTGATTTTAATCTGTTCCATTCTGGTTTTTGAAGAACAAAGAATTAAAGGTATTTTTTTTTCATTTAGTTTCTCTATTATGGATTTTATATTCCCATAATTTTTTTCATGAATTATCTTATTATTTTTTATAATATGGGATTGAATAAGGGTATTATCAATATCTGTAAATATTACAATTTGCGGCATTGTAGTTTTAATAAAATTAAAAGTAATTTTTTATTATACTTTAACGTAACAAGTTATATAAGATTTTTATATATGAATACAATTCCTAACCATTCATCCAATTCTAAATATTGCAAAAGTTATCATTCTATGATTTTATTTATATATCTTCAATGATCGTATTTATAGATACATTATGTCAATAGAACAAAAACAAACCGTTCTCAATTTATATAATTCTGGAATTCCAGTTGAAATTATTGCATCACAAACTGATCTTGATATTAATGAGGTAAATGAAATAATAAGACATGAATCTTCTCAAGGACAACTTGATTATAAATCTCCTTCTACCTTAGCTGAATTTTATCTTGATACTGTATTAGATATTACTAGTTTCATTAAAGATGCGCAATCTAGAGTTTGGACTGCACTCCAAGCAAAACCACATTATAATATGAATGCAGACGAATCGAGACAATTGCTAGAGAAATTATTAGACTCTAAGGTTCAATTAGTAATAATTAATGTAGATCTTGTAGGCTCAACTAAACTTAGCATGTCTCTTTCTGCTAATAGGATAGCTGATATAATACGTGCATTTACTCAAGAAATGTCTATACTTATAACTTCCTATGGAGGATATATAATTAAATATGTAGGTGATGCTGTATTGGGATTTTTTCTGGTTAGATCTAACTCCCAATACGATGAAAAACTTCCGTGTATTAATGCTGTAAATTGTGCATTCAGTATGATTGATGTAGTTAATAAAGGAATAAATCCAATACTTGGCCAGTATGATTATCCTGAAATACGTGTTCGAATTGGCATAGATGTTGGAGAGAATGTAGTGGTTCAATATGGTTGGGAAAAAACTTTTTTTACTCAGGAAAATAATAAAGTTGAAATTAGGAGACCTATAATTGATGTACTGGGATATACAATAAGTATCACTGCAAAAATGACTTCATTAGCTAAACCTAATCAAGTTGTTATTGGTCAATTTGTCTATGATGTAATCGAAAAAAAACAAAAACAACAGTTTACTGAACTACCAATTAATTCCGATGTGTGGAATTATATTTCCAATAGTACTGGTTCAATTTATAGACTGTATGCAAGTAAATAATTAAAATATAGTGGATTTTCACTTTCAAAATAATATTTCCAATATCAATTTTTTTGCCTATTCTGTGCTAATTCTTTTAACATTTTCCGTAATACATATTTTTGTTTTAATATTTTTATTCCTTTCATCATGACATATGATATAGGCATCCCTATAATCATACCCATAATCATCCCCATAATCATGTCTTCAGATGGCATATTGTATTTATTATGCTATAAGATTTTTAAAGTTATGTTTTCATTTTTTTAACTTCATTTTTATATTTATGGTTCCTATATTACATAATGTCTAATTCAAAGGGTGAGATAATTATGCATATGCATGAAAGTTCTGTTTTGAAATCAAATCCTCTTAATGACCCATATGTTCGCGATTTAATAATTTACTTACCTCCAGGTTATTCTGCAAGTAGATCAAGAGGGTATGTTGCAGCTATTGGTTTGACTGGGTTTGGTGGAACAGGAAGATCTTTTTTAAATTCTGATCCTTTTACCGAAAATATTGAATCAAAAATGAATCGTCTAATATCCGAGGAAAAATGTAATGATATGATATTGGTAATTCCTAACTGTTTTAACAAATTTGGTGGTAGTCAATATATTAATTCTACTGCAATTGGTAGATATGAAGATTATATTTTAAATGAGATAGTTCCTTTTATTCAAAGTCATTATAATATTTCTTCATTTGCACTTTGGGGAAAATCTTCTGGAGGTTACGGTTCATTAGTTTTAGGTATGCGCCATCCAGAAATCTTTCAGTCAATTGCATGTCATTCGGGAGATTCTGCATTTGAATATTGCTATCTACCTGATTTTCCAAAAGCATATACTTCATTTAAAAATGCTGGTGGAATAACCAAATGGTTTAGTAATTTTTGGCAAAAACAAAATAAAAAACAAAAACAAGATATTATTGCACTGAATATATTAGCAATGGCAGCTCATTATTCTCCTGACCCAGAATATGAATTGGGAATAAACCTTCCATTTGATCTTGATACTGGTGAATTAAATGAACATGTATGGAAAATGTGGAAATCTTGGGATCCCATAACAATGATAAATAATTATCAGTATAATCTTAAGAAACTTAAACTGATCTACATTGATTGTGGTACTAAAGATGAATTTAATATGTTTATTGGTTCCAGAATTTTACACAACAAACTTGATAATATGCATATTAAACATTTTTATGAAGAATTTGATGGCGGCCATATGAGTACTAGTTTTCGATACGATGTTTCTTTTCCAATGATTTCCTCAACATTCAATTAGATTAATCATTTGAAATCTAAATTGTAAATTTTCACTGATCGTATTTACAATTTTTATAAATTAAATGAGATTATCTTTATTTCAAAACAAATATTGATCTCAAAAAATTAGTCTTTTTCTTGTATCTCTCATTTATTAGATCACTTTTCTAATAATTTCCACCGATGAATGTTCTATTTAGTATTATTCAAGATATCTTGAATTGTTAAAGATTTGATTATATTATATATATATTTTTAGTTTTTTCAATAATTATAATTCACAAGATATAAATATTGTCAATATTTTTTTTTTCTTCAAATAAATATATTATAATTACTAAATTTATGTAAATTATCTATATTATTGATTTTCAACTATTTTGAAAACTATCTTATATAAAAATAGCCTAAAGAATTAATATAGATCATACTTAATATAATAATCTCAAATGGATAATACAAGTATAATTCTATCTGAAAAGCATATTTTTACAAAATTCCATACATTTGGTTTATTATTATTAGTTTCAACTGTTTTGTCTTTTTCAATAACATCTCAAAGTGTTTCTGCAGAAACTAGTTCATTAGAAAATGATGGTTTAGAAAAAGATTTTTCACTGTCTGAATTATTTCATGAAGTAGAAAAGTCTGTAGTTCAAATATCCAATAAAGATGATAGCATAGATATTAATCCATTTGGTTCTAGGTTAGGATCAGGATTTGTTTATGATACTCAAGGACATATTATTACAAATAACCATGTAGTAAGCAATAGTGAATTATTACATGTTACCTTTTCAGATGGAACAATTTATACTGCTAAGGTTGTAGGCACAGATCCATATAGCGATTTAGCTGTAATATTACTTGAAGATGTACCAGAGCAAAAATTATTACCCCTAAATCTGGGTAACTCAAGCCAGTTAATAGTAGGCGAGCCAGTTGCAGCTGTGGGTAACCCATTCGGTTTATCTGGTTCTTTAACTGAAGGTATAATAAGTGGCTTGGGTAGATTACTTCCTTCCTCTACTTCACAAGACCAATTTTCTGGTCAACAAAGAACACCTTCGTTTTCTATACCCGATATCATTCAGACTGATGCTGCAATAAATCCTGGAAATTCTGGAGGACCTTTACTTAATCTTAATGGTGAAGTTATTGGAATAAATTCTGCTATCTTTTCTAATACTGGTGTATATGCAGGAGTAGGATTCGCAATATCTTCTGATACTGTTAAAAAAGTAATTCCTGCACTAATAAACGCTGGAACGTATCAACATCCTTGGATCGGAATAACTGGAATCGATGTTACCCCTGAAATTGCTGAAAAAATGAATCTTACTGAACCACGAGGCTTTCTTGTTATAGATGTTAATTCTGGCAGTCCAGCTGATGAAGCAGGAATTCATGGAGGTGACAGATTAGATAAAATAAACGGCAGAGAAATTGAATTAGGCGGAGATGTCATTATTGCTATTGATAAAAATCCTGTCAGAAAAATAGCTGATATTTTAAGTCATTTAGAAAGAGAAAGAGAAGTTGGTGATAATATATCTCTAACACTTATCCGTGGAGGGGAAATACTTGAATCTAACGCTACTTTGATAGCTAGACCAAACTCAGGAGATTTAAATAAATTAAATCAACCATTGTCACTTGGCATAACTGGAATCGATGTTACCCATGAAATTGCTGAAAAAATGAATCTTACTGAACCACGAGGCTTTCTTGTTATAGATGTTAATTCTGGCAGTCCAGCTGATAAGGCAGGAATTCACGGAGGTTTCAAGATCGAAAGTATTAACAATACTCAAATTAGATTAGGAGGAGATGTTATAATACAAATTGATAATAAATCTGTTAACACTGTTTCAGATTTATCTGACTATATAAAAGAAAAGAAAGAAAATGATATTGTTAACTTAAAAATCATTAGAAACGGCCAAGAAATATCATTAGATGCAGTACTAGAAGTTTATTCCAATCCTAACTTATTAGGGAACAATGATGAACTTTTAATAGAACCACGTTCTAGAGATTCGCTCAAGGATAATCAAGAATTTCTCAATGAGTTAAAAAAAGAATGCACCAGGAATTTTTCTGATGATATATGCAATTTTCTATTTAAATAATTTTCTCTAATTTTTTTAAATGATTTTTAACCAGAAACATAATTATTATTCTATATTTTTTATATCTATTTTTTTCATTTTGTTTTTAACTACTTATATTGATTTGTCCCTATCAAATGGTACTATAAACTACTTATTCGGTAAAGATTATCTACCACCCATTGGATTAGCTAATACTTCTATCAGTTTAGAAGTATTATTTAATCCTATGATGATTCAATCAAGTAATATTGAAAATAGAACACTTGAATTTAGACTATTAGATATGGAAAATAATTCTTCCTTGAATGTGGACTCATATTTTATTTCTATTTTCAAAAACGAGCTTGTTAATAATACTATTATCAAAACTATTTTGATAAATAATACTTTCTTCTCTGATAAAAATTTTTTAATTCTTAAATTTGATAATTCTAATCAAACAGAAAATTTTGGATTTCAAAATTTATTTCAAAATCAAAATCCTATAGTAGCCAAATCTGGAATAGTCAATATATCTGACATGGTATTAGATAGCGGAATTTACGATCTGAAAGTGTCTGTATATAGATCTGAAAATGATATTAAAGAAAATGAAAGAGAACTAAGATTTTATTCTTCACTCAGTTTAGGAAATGTACTGCCATTAAAGATCAATGATGGTGCAAATACTAATTATAATATTACTATATTATCCTATAACAACAAGATCTTAAACCCATTTTTAATCTTTAATAAAGACAGTAAAGTTTTGTCATATGAAGTACCGTTCCACTATAATATAACTAGAATCGAAGAAGGGTTCATTAATATTCATACAGAAATTAAATTTCCTAAAACATTAGAACAAATTTTCAATCTTAGTAATTATTCCTCTACAATTAATGGAAAACAATTTGATGAAATAAGCAAATCATCATTTTTAATAGATAAATTTTCAGCAGATGACGAAATAACTATTCATTTTATTTTAGATAGCAACAGTTTGTTCAAATTAGCTAAAGATTTTCATTCTTATAATGTATTAGATAAAAATATGACTATTTTATTTTCTTTCTTTCCTACTAATTAATAATTTTATTTTTTTAATCAAAACTTTTTAACGATAAATTTATTGTATAGAATTTATTAGTAAAAAAAATTAATGAATAAAAAACATCAAGGTGTATTATATGCATTACCTGTTGTGATTACATACGCTAGCAAAATATTTGATAATTAAATTTCTATATATGTTACTTAGATTGAGAAAAAATTTTAGGAATTTGATTATTTTTTAATTCATATAACTAATTTTGAATATTTTTCCATCATCAAATGATAGTACGTATAAGTTACCGTCTGGTCCAGTTTCAAGATCAGTTATTCCATTAAAACCAGTTACTAAAATATTCGATGATGCTTCCATATCATTATCCGCAACTAAATCTTTCGTATCTTCATTGTTAATTTTTATCATATTTCTGTCGTCATTTAATTCAAAGAAATATATATTTCCATTATTAATATCGCCAACAAACATTCCATCATTGTATTTATCACCAAATTTATTCGAATCTAAAAATTCTATATCTGTAACACCTATAGTTTCTTTCCAACTATATTCTGGATCTGAGTATTTAGATCCTTTAAAATTAACAAGAATTTCATCTAATTCTTGTTTGTCCTGATCACTTATAGGTCCCATAATTTCTCTCCATCCACTATTAAATCCTGGTTCAACCAAGTTAATTTCATCGTATTTTCCAGGACCGTTTTCCGTTATCCATAATTTATTAGTAATATGATCAAATTCCATACCAAAACTGTTTCTTATTCCATATGCATAGTATTTATCTAAAAATTCTTCCTTATTATTTTTATCAATAAATGGGTTATCATTTACAGAACTTCCATTTTTTGGATCAATTCTAAGTATTACACCTGTATCATCTGGTTCATTGCCATCTCTAAAATTTTGAAGTTTTCCTCTATGATTCAGATCTCCTATAACCGCGTACAGGTAATTATCTGGACCAATCTTTATTTTTCCACCATTGTGATTTGGTCCTGGTTCTCCCGGTAATTCGATAATTTGATTTTCATCTAAAAGTGTTTTTCCATCCCATTTTAACATGTATATTGTATTTTTGATATTCTTATTTTGCTCTTCTGTATAGTACAAGTAAATTAAAGTTTCATTACCCTGAATTAATTTTGTTATTCCTAGTAAACCCCTCTCACTTTTATCGTTAACTTTAACTTGATAAATTGGCTCATCCTGAAGTTGTTCATCTTTAACTAATTTAACAAATCCTGTTTCCTTCTCTAAAACGATAATATTTTTTTCATCTATAAATAACATACTTGTTGGAGAATCTAATCCATCTACAATTTCCTGAATTATGATATTTTCGTCATAACTGTTAATTTCTGCAATGACATTTGCATATTCGTGTACACTATATAAAATCATAATTATTAAACTTATAAGAGATATTTGTTTTATTAATCCATCTTGTTTCATATTTGTATATTGTTATCTAGGTATTATTTTATTTTATCTTCTTTTATTACCTAGTGCTAATTTTTTCCATATTTCTTGTATGATTAGTCAATTTAATATAGTAAAATTTTGTATATTCTTTTAACATGAAACTCAAATTAGCTATCAATGGTTTTGGCAGAATAGGAAGAAGTTTTCTACGTGCTTCTGTCATCGATAAAGAATTTTTAAATATGATTGAAATTACTGCAATAAATGATATCGGAAATCTTGAAACATTATATCATTTGTTAAAATATGATTCCACATTTGGTAAATTTAATGGAGATATAAAAATTGATTCTCGTAATAAATTACTCATTGTAAATGATATTGCTATAAAAATTTTTTCTGAAAACAATATAGATAAATTACCTTGGAAAAATCTAGGAATTGATGTTGTTTTAGAATCTACTGGTAAGTTCACGAATGCAGTAGATGCTCAAAAACATATAAAAGCAGGAGCCAAAAAAGTAGTTATTACCGCTCCATCAAAAAATGCAGATATCACAATGATTTTGGGAATAAATGATAATATGTACCAAAAAAGCAAACACAATATTATCTCTATGGCATCTTGTACCACAAATTCTTTAGCTCCTGTAGTTAAAGTAATTAATGATAAATTTGGTATAGAAAATGTATATATGACTACTACTCACGCATATACCAATGATCAAAAATTATTAGATTCTTATCATAAAGATCTACGACGTTCCAGATCTGCAAGTATGTCTATTATTCCTACATCTACAGGTGCTGCCAAATCTATTGGTTACGTGATTCCGGAATTAAATGGTAAAATAGATGGATTAGCCTTAAGAGTCCCTGTAAATAATGGTTCTATCGCCGATATAGTATTTACTGTAAAAAAGGAAGTTTCAAAAGAAGAAGTTAATCAAGTATTAAAACAAGCATCTGAAACAAATTTGAATGGAATATTATCTTATACGGAGGAACCTATAGTATCATCTGATATTATAGGTGATAATCATTCTTCTATAGTCGATGGTTTGAGTACAATGGTTTTGGGAGGGAAAAGTAAAAACATAAAAATATTATCCTGGTATGATAATGAATGGGGTTTTGCATGCAGAATAGTTGATATTTTAAAATTTATCTATAAAAATACTTATTAATTATTATATTTTATTACCTTATATTATATTCTTATTTTAGAATATTTATTCATACAAATATAATTGGTTTAGATGATAACTTCAAAACTTTTTTTGCTACTTTTCCTAGATCATTATTAGAATGTCCTAAACCTTTATTGCCCATAACTATTACATCCACATTTAATTTTTCGGCTAATTCAATTATTTTATTTCCCGGATCTCCAAGTTTAACTATTCTTTCTACTGGAATTTCTTTTCTTATCGCAATGCTTTTTATTGTCTGTTTTCCATCGCTAATTATTTTATTCATCATTTCTATGTCCCCTTGTTCTTCTGAAATTTCACTCCACTCTATAATATGCACCATGAAAATTCTTATTTGGTAATTTTCAAAAATATACTCAGACGATCTTAAAGCTTTTATTGATTGATAAGATCCATCAACAGGGATCAATATTCTCTTTATATTCTCATAATTTCGTTCGTTTTCTTCAAATTCATATAATTTATGACTCGAATTAATTCTCTTAAATTTATTATTATTATATTGATACTCTGAAATTTTTTTCATAATTTCTAAAATTCCTACGCGTGATTCTATAATTGGTAATATAATTATGACTATTGCCGCACCAAAAGACCATAAAATTGCAATTAATATCCATATAGTATATATTTCAAATGAAAATACATATCCTGACAGATATAATGGGAGTGGCCATATTATAACTAACGAGAGAGTAAGGATTATTGCATACTTGTAAGTGAATCTGGATGCTTTGCTTAAGAATTTTTCATTATAATCTTGTTCTAGTATTTTACGGATTTTTTCATCTGCTATGAATATTTTCTGTTTCATGGTATTAAAATTAAAGTTATCAGGTTTTATCATACTTCCTATTATTGAGATAATACCTCCTATAGATATTGATGTGATGTTACCAAATAGTAGAGGAATATAATTTGATGTAGATTTAATCGATATTTCATTATAATTTATTTCTGCAGATATTAACCAAACCAAAATACCTGAAATTAGGCCAATTATGACTCCTACTGTTATAGCAATTTTATTAGTTTTTTTCCATATCAATGATAATGAAATGGGTATTACCGCAGGGCCAATAATTATGCCCATAGATAAGTAAACATATTGTAAACTTAATCCTATTTCAAATAATATAGATGCAATTATTCCAATTATTACTCCAAAACCGATTATTGCAATTCTGGATATTTTCATAAGTTCCCGTCCTGACGAAGCCGGTTTAATATGAGTTCTATATACATCATATGTAACCAATGAGGATACTGCTATTAATTGAGCAGATCCTGCTGTAGTCACTGCAGTAAAAAGAACCGTAAGAATAAGAATCGCCCCTATGTCTCCTAATAATACTGACGCCGTCGTAGGAGCTACTAAACCCCTACTTACTTCTTCAGGTGTTAATGATATGTCAATTGCTATAGCTGACAACCCTAAAGTCGTTGCTAATGTGAATGGAATTGCAAACCATGCTAATCCTCCTATTAAAAATCCCTTTATTGCTGCTTTTGGTCTTGCAGCAATTGCTCTTTGCCAATAAGCTTGATCTACAAAAACAGTTCCAAAATTTCCAATTATGTTAATTATTCCAAAACTTAAAGCTCCTATAGATGCTAACGTTAGATAAGATCCTAGTGCATTTCCATCAACTGGCTTAACTAATGCTGCATTAGTCAATTTATTATACATTCCATCAATTCCACCGATTTCTGGACTCATGAAGTAAATACCAATTACAAAAATTAATACTATTAAAAAAATAAAAACTGTATTTAGATAATCTGCAAAAAAAGTTGCCTTTAAACCTCCAAAAATTGTGTAAATTATTACTCCTAAAGGAATCAAAAAAGCAGCTAATGTTATATTTACTCCTGTTAATGCATTTACTACTGCAGCTCCACCCAAAATTAACATAGACATTATAATTGTATTTGTAGCAAAAGCAAAGAACAAAAATATTTTATGTGTACTTTTTCCAAATCTAGCATAAATTATTTCAGGAAAAGTATGTGAAGAAGGTGCTTTCCTCTTTAATTCAATTGCAACAATTGCAAATAATACAATTTGAATACTTGCTCCTGCAGCATACCAAAATAAACCACCCACACCAAATTCATATGTTACTGTAGATGATTGCAATAATGTTGCTGCCCATGTCCAGGCGGAGACAACTGATGCAGCAACTAATCCTGTTTTTACGTTTCTACCTGCAGTCGAGAACCATTCAAATGTTTTTTTTGTTCCTAGCCATTTGGTTTCAGCTTTTACTAAAATCATTACTAAAAAAGTCATAATAACTCCCACTCCTATTAAAATAAAATATCCTATTATTGGCGTCAGAATGGATTCCATCTAATATTAGTCTCTTTATATTTTTAAAAAATATAAATATATACTAGTTAAAGTATGATAATTATTAAAATTTATTAGATTTAATTTGAAATTTAATACTATTTAATTTAATTTATTGTGTAATACAAATCCTAAAATATGCCTACTTATTTATTAGATATGCCTACATGATTGATAGGATCGATGAGATAATTTTATCCGCATTAAGTAGGAATTCCAAACAAGATATTCGTGAAATTTGGGATTATTTGAGAGATTGTGGATATTCGTTATCAGAAGAAGAAATTGAGTGTAGAATATCTAGATTGGAAGATGATAGAATAATTACTAAATATACTATTGCAGTAGATACAAAAAAATTAAATTCTAGAATAACCAGAATGATCTTAGTAAAGTTCAGACCATCACAGCATTTATCTAGCAGATTAGAGGGGTTAAAAAAATATTTAAGCGATGCACCGTTTGTTTTATTTTCAGGACGTACAAGAGGAGGATATGACTGGGTTTGGATACAAACATTTCTTTCTGAAGAAATGGCAGATGAAGAAATGGATATCTATCGTAACCTTTTTGGAGATATAATTCAATTATATGAAGTTTATGACTTTCTTCCAACTAAAGAAGTTTCTCCACAAGCGCTTATCTATACCCTTTCTGAGTATCGTACTTTTCTAGAAGAATGGTATCCACCTTTCTTGGGAAGATAAAAAAAGGATAGTTAATCAGTTAGTTTATTGATTTCTTTTTTTGATTTTTAAATTTTATTGTTTCATCTATTAAATCATGTATCTTTAATCTGATTCCCATCAAAAAATTGATGATCTCAGTTCTTGATTCTGGTTCTATATTTTCCTGCACTTCTTCAATTAAATTGTCTATTCTGGCAAGACTTATTTTAAGTGATAAGGACGCCTTTTTAGTTATTTTTAATGATTTTGCTATATGATTAAATTCTTTATTGTCATAGTTGAATTCAAATTCCTGCCTTTCTTTTAAATCTGTCTTTATTTCTCTAATTTTTCTAACTGATAAATTATTATTTATTATTTGTTCAACAATTTCACATTGTCTTTCTTCCGGAATAGTCGTAATTTCAATTGCTTTACTTACATTAAGATTATTAATTGATATTTTTTCTTTTATATCATCTGATAGCCTTAGAAGTTGTAGTCTGTGAGATACAAATTCTTCACTTTTTCCTATTTTCTTGGCTAGATCCGTTACGCCACCCCAACCATAGTCCATGACATATTTTCTAAATGCCTCCGCTTCTTCCATAGGATCCATGGATTTTCTTTGAATATTTTCAGTTAGTTGAATTTCAAACGCTTGTTTATCAGACATTTCTCGAATTTTACATGCTATATAACGCCATCTAAGTGATTTACATGCTTGAAATCTTCTATGTCCTGCAACGATTTCAAATCCATGTGGAAGAGGTCTTATTAAAATTGGTTGAAGTAATCCATGTTGTCTGATACTATTGATTAGCATCTCATTTTCTTCAAAATTTCTTTGGAATTTGTCCCTCACAGCAAATTGAGAAGGACGTATCATCTTCATTTCAATTTGTTCTACTATACTTGTGTCAACAAATTCCACAATTTTGATAATAAGTTATAATTTAAATTCTTTTAGGTCAAATAGGTAGAAATTTTACAATTATATGTATATTTTAATACATATTTTATCTGTTAAATTTCAAAAATTTTATCGACAAAAGCTAATTCATATATTAAACTTAGTCCAATAATCAAAGTAATTATTGGAATAGTATATTTTATTAATATAGAAACTTTCTTCGAATTTGTAAACTTTGAAATTGGTATTCCTATGATTGTTGTAACTACCATCATGCTTAGTATTGACCCAATTCCAAACAAACCGATATAAGCTAAACCTATCAAAGGTGAATCAATTGATGCTAAAACAACTAACATTACTGCACCTGTTCCAGCAATTCCATGTATCATGCCAATTATCAGAGCTTTATGTCCATGATTATGATCTTTTCCGTCATGTTTATGTTCATGCGTATGTATAATTACGCCGTGTTTGTGTGGATGTATATGTTCTAGACCTTTATTTATTAATGTTCTTAAAAATTTAGTTACCTTAAATCCAGTTAGAGTTATTATTGCTAGATATATCAACATAATTCCAACGCCAAATTCCAAAGTATTACTAATTTGTTCTGGAATATTGATAGATAAAAATAAGACTACAATACCTCCAATAAACAATGCAATAGTGTGACCCAAACCCCATATGGCACCTAAAATAGAAATTTTAGTTAATTTCTTTGATTTTTCATTTACCATGATCGTTGAAACTGCAGCTACATGATCTGCTTCAAATGAATGTCTAATACCAGTTAATAAACCTAAAATCAAAATACTTATAGGTATTGTAGTTTCAAAATTTTTGTAAAAATCAGACAATATAAAATATAAAAAACTAATATTTTGACCCAGTTCTAATACCAGCAATTATCCTAATACTTGTTTGGTAGTATAAATCAATTAATTGTTAATTATATTTTATTACTATGTATTATTACAAATCAAATTTTGATTTTATTAATAAATGAATTTCTGTTACAAAATAATAAAGAATACTTTTGAACAATAAATTCGATGGGCGTAGCAGATTTTGTGTCTGGTAATCCGGGATTAGATTTTTTCTATATCTTATTCAATGGAATTTCTGAAGTTCCATTAATGAGTTCTCCAATCACAGGTATTCTAATACTAGCTGGAGTTTTTCTTGCTTCAAGACAGGCTGGTATTATGATGGTACTTGCAGGATTAATAGGTGCTGGTGTGGCAATTTTGGTAGGAGCTCCGTATGGATTGGTTGCATTTGGATTGTTTGGATACAATTCAATCCTTACTGGTATGGCATTTTGGTCTGGTCCATTTGTCAAATCTAATAAAGCAACTTTCTTCCTTTCAATATTTGGTGCTGCGATAACAGCAGTCACATGGATGGCAATGGCACATCTTATGGGTGATATGTTTGTTCAGGGAGGTTTATCTGAAGGATGGGCAATTCCAGGATTTACATCATCATTTATCTTTACCACTTGGGCACTGATGTATGCTAGTAAACGATTTGGACATGATATATGGCCTGAAGTACCTCCTGCACCAAAAGAAGAATTGATTAAAGCAAGTAGTAATCCTATCCAAATACAAGACGAAAATTTCAAATGGACACCTGTTGAATATATGAAAGCTACATTAAAAGGAGTTTCACAAGTTACGTTTGTAGAAAATTGGAAAACAGGAATATTTTGGGTTGTAGGATTAACTCTTGCATTTGAACTAGCTCCAGTAGTTGCTGGGGAAGCTCCGCGTCCTTGGTGGACAAATGCATATACAGCACAATGGAATGAATTCTCCCCTCTCTATTTTGGCGGTCTTATGGCTCTTTTAGGTTCTGCAATAGGTGTTGCAATGGCCATATTAACAAAATTACCTACAGCTGAAACTAGAATGGGCTTACATGGTTTTAATCAGGTCCTGGTAATGATCGCATTGACAAGCTTCATACCGTTAACTCCTGCATCATTTCTGATGGCTGTTTTTGCTGCAGTAGGATGTAGTTTCGTAATGCCTGCTTTACAAAGATTTTTTGGTACGTGGGGATTACCTGCACTTACAGGTCCTTTCGTATTTACAACATGGATATTCCTATTAGCCATATCTGGATTTGAAAATATTGAAGCAGGACTAGGTTGGGTAAGACCTTAACTCTTATTTTTTTTAAATTGAATACAAGTAATGCCAAGGAATTTTTAAAATATATTGAGAGGTCATCTTCAGATTCGAACGTTGATATTATTAAATTATTTATTTCCTGGTGTAACAAAAAAAATCTAGAAGAGTTATTGTTTAGACTTACTTCTGACGAATTTGCTGGTTTAAAGAAAAATTATTCTATTGACTTTACTAATAAACGCATATTAATTAGCAAAAAAAGTTCTTTAAAGAAATTACTTGACATCGGATTCGTTGGAGGAATGTCTCCATGTATACATTTTTTTACCTCTAATAAAACATCCAAAATAAAAAATAATATTTTTATAGATATTGAGAAGATTCTAAATAACGAAAATCTAGATTATTGTCTGTATTATTATGATATAGAAAAAATTACAATTAGTCGAGGTAATGATTCTAGAGTTAATAATATGGTGGGTTCTTTTATAACAAAGAATTATTTAACTATATCTATGGCCTCGGGAGACAAATATGATTTTAGTCTACCAGTAAGAAAGAATGGTAATTTTGAAAAAATTTCGTATTGGTTAAAAGTTTTGTTGCCCACTAGAGTAAGTATAATTAATTGAAATTAAACTATTTTTTTGCCGACGGCGGCAAAAATATTAATTTTTAATTTTTTTCAAATTTTTATCAAATCTTTTTTTATATAAAATATTTCTTTGAAATTTAAAATAATTCTAACTCTATAATATGTCGAGGTAGATTGGAAATATGATGTTAGTTCCACGAGAAGTGGATAAAATGATGATATGGACAGCTGCTCAAATAGCTGAAGGTAGAAAGAAAAGAGGTATTAAATTAAATCATCCAGAATCTTGCGCATATATTGCAAATTATGTAGTAGAAGGTGCACGTGAGGGCAAAAGTGTTGCGGATTTGATGAAATCTGCAAGAGAAGTTTTAACTCGTGCAGACGTTATGGACGGAGTGCCAGAATTAATTCATACCGTTCAGGTAGAAGTTACTTTTCCTGATGGTACTAAATTGGTTACTGTCCATGATCCAATACAATGAGGTGTAGCAAAAAAAAATGAATGAAATTATTATCAAAAATCAAAAAATAGAAAGGAGGTTCATTTGAAATGATACCAGGAGAATATATTTTATCTGAAGATCCTGTTATTTGTAATGAAAATAGGAAAACAATAAAAGTAAATGTCAAGAATACTGGCGATAGACCTTGTCAAATCGGTTCTCATACTCACTTCTTTGAAGTAAACAAGGCATTAAGTTTTCCTAGAGCCGAAACTTATGGATATCGACTAAATATTCCTGCTGGAACATCTACAAGATTTGAACCAGGTGATTCTAGAGAAGTAGAATTATGTGAACTTGGTGGAAAGAGAATTGTCTACGGATTTAATGCTTTAACAATGGGAGGTCTAGATTCAACAACAAGAAGAACTCATGCAATAGAGAAAGCCCAAAAGGAGGGTTTTCAAGGAGCTTAATAGGAGGATGATGAAAAATTGGTCTTGAAATTAACTCGTAAACAATACACTGATCTATTCGGACCTTCACAGGGTGACAAAATTCGGTTAGGTGATTCTGATCTAATAATTGAAGTAGAGAACGATTTGATTTCTCAAGGAGACGAATGTGTGTTTGGTGGAGGAAAAACAATCAGAGATGGTCTGGCACAAGCTCCTGGAGTTACTAACGCCAACGGAGCTCTTGATTTTGTTATCACGAATGCTGTTATTTTAGACCCTGTATTAGGAATAGTAAAAGCAGACGTTGGAATAAAAGATGGTAGAATTGCTGGTATTGGCAAGGCAGGTAATCCACAAACAATGGATCATGTTAATCCAGACATGGTTGTTTCAGCCTGTACAGAAGCAACAGCAGGAGAACATACGATTCTAACACCAGGTCACTGGGACAATCACGTTCACATGATATCTCCACAACAATATCTTGATGCTATAAGTGGCGGAATAACTACAATGGTTGGAGGTGGTACTGGACCCGCAGATGGTACTAACGCTACTACTTGTACTCCAGGCAGATTTAATATAAGTAGAATGATGGAAAGTGTAGAAGACATTCCGATAAATTGGGGTTTCTTGGGCAAAGGAAATGATTCTCATCCTTCATTGGCTACACAAATGGAACAAATTGAAGCAGGAGCTTGTGGTCTTAAAGATCATGAGGACTGGGGAACTACCGCCGCAGTATTAGATGCTTCCTTAAAAGCCGTAGAAGCTACTGATACTCAACTTGCAATCCATACTGATTCAATAAATGAATGTGGATACCTTGAAGATACACTAAATGCTATAGATGGTAGGACATTACATACATTTCATACAGAAGGTGCAGGTGGAGGACACGCTCCTGATATTATGAAAATTGCTGGAACTCAGTTTGCATTACCTTCTTCTACCAATCCTACAAGACCATATACAGTAAATACTGTAGATGAACACCTTGATATGTTGATGTTTTGTCATCATTTGAATCCTGCAGTTCCTGAAGACGTAGCTTTTGCTGAATCCCGAATAAGAGCAGAAACTATAGCGGCCGAAGATGTTTTACATGATGAAGGTGTCATAAGTATGTATTCTTCAGACAGTCAAGCGATGGGAAGAATAGGAGAAGTTGTAACAAGAGCTTGGCAAACAGCTGACAAAATGAAGAAAATGAAAGGTAGACTTTCAGAAGAAACTGGAGATAATGATAATGTTAGAGCAAAGAGATATGTCGCAAAAACTACGATAAATTGTGCTATCACACAAGGGGTATCTGATGAACTCGGTTCTCTTGAAGTTGGTAAATATGCAGATATTGCAATGTATCAGACACCATTTTTCCCAGCTAAACCTAAGATGATAATCAAGGGTGGCTTTATTGCTTGGTCTATAATGGGGGATCCTAATGCCTCTATACCCACTCCCGAGCCAGTCTATTATAGACCAATGTTTGGAGCGTTAGGTAAAGCAGTACAAAAAACTTGCTTTACCCTTACCTCCAAAGCAGCAGAAAATATGAATGTTAAAGAAAATCTTGGTTTGGAAAAATCTTTACTTCCAGTTCATAATTGCAGAAACATAAGTAAACAAGATATGTTATGGAACGACAAAGCTCCTGATATTAGCATAGATCCAGAAACCTACGAAGTTAAATTAGATGGAAAGATTGCAACAGTTGAACCAGCTACAGAATTATCCTCTGCACAAAGATACTACATTGCTTAAAAAATAAATTCCCTATTTTTTCTTTTATTTTCTTTTTTTAATTAACTATATTTAATATCTATATATTTTATATCTTGTTTGTGGTGGGTATAGACTATGTCTAATCAAAATTATGGTGTTTGGAAACCTATTGCAGAAAACGTAGAATTTAATGCACTAGAATCTAACTCTAATGCTGTAGCCGCCGTTTCCGAAACTGTCAGAACAACACTAGGACCTAAAGGACTAGATAAATTATTAATCGATCAAGCAATGAATCGGCATGTATCTAATGATGGAGTCACAATACTTCTTTCTTTGCGTGCTATCCATCCTGTAGCTCGAATGATTGTCGAAATTGCTGAGAGGCAAGAAAACTTAGTTGGAGATGGAACAACAACTGCTGTGGTTATGGCTTCAGAAATGATAAAAGAAGGTAAACGACTTATTAAAGAACTTGGAGTTCATCCAACTAAAGTTGTTGAAGGAATTGACAAAGGTGTAAAAAATGCATGTATCCTATTAGAAAAAGAAGCCAAAAAAATAACCTTAGATGATAAAGAATTAGATCAAATAATACATACATCATTATCATCCAAATTAGATGGTAATACTTTGTCAACATTGGTTCTTGATGCAATAAAGCTGGTAGGCAAAAATGCGTTACTTGATGATTCATTTGATTTTGACCGAACGATTAAAGTTATCAGGAAAACTAATGTGTCTGATAAAGTAGTCAATGGAATAGTTCTTGAAAGAAGACGACTTGATACAGAAATGCCATTAACAATCAAAAAACCTAAAATTATGATAGCTAAATTAGATTTAAAACCAGTAAAAGAATCATGGTTAAAAGAGAATAGTCGTTATGATGAAATATTAAATATGGAAAATGACAGAATTTCAAAATCAAAGAAAATAGTTGATAAAATCATTGCTACAGGTGCAAATACTATTCTAATAGCTTCTCCTGAAATTGATCAAGTAATTGAAAATTTACTTGTTTCTAAAAATATTTTTGCAGTTAGAATATCTTCTGATGAAATTGATTATTTGTCCAGATATACGGGTGCAAAACCAGTTAGAATGTTCGAGGATTTAAATAAGAAAAATATTTTAGGAAAGTGTGATAAAATATATGAAGATGAATATAATGGATTAGTATATATTGAAAATAATTTAGGCAAAGGTAACAAATACAATAATACTGTCACCATTATTATTTCTGGTACTACTAAAGAAACATCATTAGAGAGATGGCGTTCTACTATTGATGGAATTAATGCAGCAGAAGCTGCACTTAATAAAGGAATTGTTGCAGGAGGCGGCGCTGCGGAATTACATATTATTGAAAAGGTAAAAAATTTGAGGCTAAAAGGATTAGAACAAGTTGGTATCGATGTAGTTTCATCAGCTCTAGAAAGCATTATGAGACAGATCCTCACTAACGCTGGTTTTAACGGATTAGAGAAGGTAATGAGTGCCAAAGCATCAAAAAATAACTACGGAATAGATATTGATACAGGTGAAGTAGTAAATATGTGGGAAAAGGGAATACTTGACCCTGTATTGGTAAAAACAATGGCATTAGAAGCTGCGGGTGAAATTTCCAAATCTGTTCTCCGAATTGACAAAAATCTCGCTGCTGAAGATCTTAATCCACAATCAGTTTCTGAAACAAAACGATAAAATATAATGGTAAAATGAATTTCGTTAAAATAAATCAAAAAAAACAATTTGAAATTAATTTAAAGTTACATACTATGTATTATAAGCTGAACTGGATATGTTAATTCGTCATTGTGTGGAAGAGAACAATATCAGTGATAATCTTATTGTCAAAGATCCAACAAAAATTAGACACGTAGTAATTTTAGCCGGTAAAATAAAATCGTTATCTGGTTTTATCGATGCTCTTTCTCATCTTAATTTGGATTTTCCGGATCACAAGGTCAACAAATGTGTTATTACAAAAAAATTCGAAATAGGATCAGATTTATTGTTTTCCTCATCTGGTTTTTTATTTGCTACTGTTTCTCCTGCAGACTATAATCATTTTGGTCATGTAGATTATACAAAAAGATTATCTGAAATGACTAAAGCTGTAAAAAAACTACAAGGTATAAAATATAACGAAAATAAAACGACTTTATCTGTTGATAAAATGAAAATTAAGACTAAAAATTCTTCTGGTAGTATAAAAAAATTAAAGAAGAAACAAAAAAATATAAAAAATAAAACACGAATAAAGGGTGATACTATTTGATTACTATAAATTGTATTCTAGGAAATATATATCATAATTCTGATTTCAAACTACAATATGAAAATATGTTAAAAGATGATAAATGTGAAAAGATACTCATTACTAGATCAGAATCTCAACGTCTTAGAATGAGAAAATTATCTAATAAAAATACAGACATAGTTTTGATATTTCCAAAATTTGTACAAATCAAACATGGTGATGTTATTTATTTTGACAAAGAAAAGATGGTTATTGTGGAGTTGACTCCGGAACCAGTGGGAATTGTACAATTTTTAGGCGCTAAAGATAGTACTATAGTTTTCAATATTGCTACTAAAATTGGTCATACTTTGGGAAATTTACATAGACCAATAAATATTAAAAATAATTCTATTTATTTTCCAGTGCAAGGCGAATCAGAATTGGAAATGTTAGAAAAAGCTTTTCATTCACTACATCATTATGTAACCATAAAAATTGATAAAATGATTTTTGAACCAGATGAAGGGACTTCAATCCATGAACACTAACAAAAATATTTTTTCAGATATCTCTTCAGATATTGGATTTTTACAATTATCTGATTCATTTTTTCCTACTGGAATGTATACTACATCCAATGGTCTAGAAACATTATTTTATAAGAAAAAAGTTACTGGAAAAAAAACACTTTATGAATTTCTCAAAACCTCTCTAACTTCTCAAATTGGTCCTGCTGATTTAGTAGCTCTTTCAAACGCTTATATCAATGCAGAAAAAAAAGACATAAATAATATTATAGAAATAGACACATATTTATTCTCTTTGAAAATTATTAAAGAAATACGTGATGCATCAGTAAGATCAGGAAAACAAATGCTAAGATGTTTAAATGAATTTATATTAGACAATAAAATACTAAACGATTATTATAATGCTATAACCAATAAAAATACGCCAGGTTGTTTTCCTATCTCTCTTGCAGTTGGATGTAATGCATTGGGAATAAAAAGAGAAAAGGCATGTATAATTTTATTGTATGGCTTTTCTGTTAGTGTTATTGGAGCTGCACTAAGATTGGGAATGATTCAACATATTGAAGGACAACAAATAATCCATCAGATTAAACCAATTTTTCTTGATATCCTAGAGAATAACATTGACAGATCAACTACAAATATGTGGCAATTTAGTCCTGGAATCGATCTAATCCAAATAGAACATGAAAAAATGGATTCAAAAATGTTTATTACTTGATTTCTCTACAGTTAAAATAATTATGCAACAATCTAGTAGAATTCCTCGTATTGGTATAGGTGGTCCAGTTGGCTCAGGGAAGACTATGCTTATAGAACAATTTGTTCCATTATTAAGTGAAAAGGGCTACAAGACAGCTATAATTTCAAATGATGTTGTTTCAAAAGAAGATGCAGATAGGATGCGAATAAATCTTGCTACTACAAAGGGATTGATGCCTGAAAGTTTAGTTATCGGTTTGGCTACTGGGGGCTGTCCTCATACTGCTGTTAGAGAAGATCCTTCTATGAATATCTCTGTTGTAGAAGAAATAGAGGCAAATAATCCTGATCTTGATTTAATAATTATTGAGAGTGGTGGTGATAATATTACTACTACATTCAGTCCTGCATTGGCTGACTATTATATATATATCATTGATGTTTCTGCAGGCGATAAATATCCTAGAAAGAGAGGACTAGGAATAGAAAGTTGTGATCTTTTGGTAATAAATAAAATCGATTTAGCACCTCATGTAGGAGCTGATCTATCTATTATGGAAAGAGATTCAAAGATCATTAGAGGAGATAAACCGTTTGTCTTCGTTAATTGCAAGAGTAATCAAGGAATAACTGAAGTCACAAAACATATTCTTCATGATGTATTATTTGAAGCTCCACCAAAAAATACTGTAAAAGTTAATTGAATACTTAGTTAAAAGTTCCATGATGAAATAATTTGAACGATCCAAATTCATTGAGTTATTATCTTGCTCAAAATATTCCGCAAGAGATATTAGAATATGATTCCAAATTAAATCAACTTTCTGTTGGTAAAGCAGGTAAATTAGGAGCTATTGATTTATTATTGGAGAGAAATCCAGATTCTAATAAAACCACGATAAAAAAACAATTCTCTAAAGTACCTCTTTATACTCAAAGGGCATTATACTTGGAAGAAACAATGCCATCTATGGCTTATCTGTATATCATATCTCCATCTGGAGGTGTTTTACAAGGTGATCGATATAGGATTGACATAAGCTTACAAAATCGTGCGTATTCTCATATTACAACTCAAGGTGCAACTCGAATCTATAAAATGGAAAATAATTATGCTACTCAAACTGTAAATTTGGATATTGGTAAAAATTGTTATTTTGAATATGTTCCAGATCAAATCATTCCATATGAAAAATCTCGATTTTATCAAAATGTAAATATAAAAATTGATGATGATGCAACTTTGATTTATTGCGAGACCATAGTACCAGGAAGAATAGCACGTAATGAATTTTTTGAATATGATATTTGTTATCTTAAAACAACTGGTAGGAGTGCTAGTGATAATACTTTAAAATTCGTAGACAATGTAAAATTAGAGCCAAAAAAATATGATTTACGAAAATTTGGATTACTTGAAAATCATAATATGTACTCTACGGTGTACATTTTAACTAAATATAAATACGTTGAAATATTAAGTAAACAAATAAATGATTTCCTTAGTAATTCTACAAATGTTATAGGTGGTGCTACTATTTTAGCAAATGATTCTGGTTTAGCAATTAGGCTATTAGGAAATCAATTTGACCGTATTAAAGAAATCATATTTAAAGTACTGGATATTTGTAGAAAAAATATATTAAATGCAAGATTTAGTGGAATCAGGAAAAATTAAATAAAAAACGATTAGCAGTTATAAACAAAAAATAAAAAATTTTCAGGCAACAAACATATTCTTTTTTATCTACTTATATTCCAGAATTCAACGATTTTTATTTTCCTATGATTTTCTTTTTCTTTGTGTTCTTGAATTTCTGTATATTGATCAAATACTCTATCACAATCTTCACACCATGCAGTAAAGTTTCTTCTATTTTTATCCAAAGCATTCATTTTTTATATCTACTTCGATGACTTTATTTAAATAATTATCTTTATTTTTTTTATAATATATTTTTCATGTATTTTAATAAAAATTTTTACAATAATTTATTTAACAAATTTATTATTTGATTTAACTGATATTCCACTTCAAGATCAAATAGAATGTAACCTTTTTTATATGGATCACAGGTTAGTATTTAAAAATGGATTTACGTCCTCCAAATTTAATTAATTCTATTTCTCTTTTAAATAAAAGCGAGAAGAATAAGCCATCAAACGATTCTTCGAATTCTCTCAGAAATCAATTAAAAAAGATTTGGATTGAATCTTATGGATGTTCTGCAAATTTTGCTGATGGTGAAATTGTTGCAGGATTATTGAAAAAAGAAGGATATGAATTAGTAGATGATTCTTCGCAATCTGATCTAAATATCATTATGACATGTTCAGTAAAAGATGCAACTGAACATAGAATGATAAATAGAATTCAAAATTTATCCAATAAACCCTTGGTTGTAGCAGGATGTCTACCTAAAGCGGAAAGAAAAAAAGTTGAAAGACTAAATCCTTATGCTAGTTTAATAGGACCTGATTCTATTGCTCGTGTTAATGAAGTTGTTAAATATTCTTTGCTTGGAAAAAAAATGGTTCATTTTGATAGAAATCTAGCAAAAATAAATCTTCCAAGAATTCGAATAAATCCTATTATTAGTATTGTTGAAATAGGAAGTGGTTGTATGAGTGATTGTACCTTTTGCCAGACAAAAATTGCTAAAGGAATGATCCAAAGTTACCGTATTGGTGATATAGTGAGACAAATAAAAAATGATGTTAGGGCGGGTTGTAAAGAAGTATGGCTTACATCTACCGACAATGGATGTTATGGATTAGATCATGGAACGAACCTAAATAATCTTTTGAATGAATGTTGTGGTATTGAAGGTGATTTTAAAATACGCGTAGGTATGATGAATCCTATGTATCTAGAAAATTTAATTGAAGAAATGATTGAAATTTATTCTAATAATGATAAAATATTTAAATTTATTCATATTCCTGTACAAAGTGGAAGTAATAAAGTATTACAGGATATGAAAAGAGATCATGATGTCAATATTATTTATGAATCTGTTAAAAAATTCAGGAAGAAAATTCCACAAGTTACTATTTCTACAGATATAATAGTTGGTTTTCCTTCTGAAACTGATGTAGATTTTGAAAAAACTATTGATCTTGTCAATGATCTCCAATTTGACATCGTAAATATTTCAAAATATAGTTCTCGTCCAGGAACATTTGCATCTCAGATGAAAAAAATAAATACAAAAACAATCAAAGAAAGATCAAAAAGTCTTAATAATTTGTGTAGATCCATAATTTCAAAACGAAATAAAAAATTATGGAAGAACTGGGTTGGCGAAATTATAATAGATGAAATTAACCATGCTAATAATAATATAATCGGAAGAAATTATGCATATAAATCAGTATTATTAACTTCAAAAAATATGTTACATTATGGATCAGCAAAAGAAGATACTATAGATAAATTTTATTATCGCCTAGGGGATAAAATCAAAATACAAGTATGCGGATATTCAAATTATTCTTTATTGGGATATCCTTGTCAATAATTTAACAATTATGCTAGAAGAAAACCATAGAATATTCATCTTCTAGATTAATCACTATTATTTATATCGAAGATACTTGAATAATATAAGAGGAGAACATGCAAAATCACAAAGCATTATTATTATTCATTGTAATCAGTATTTCATTTTTTTTATATTTTAATCAAGATGCAAAGAATACTATTGTTTATGCTGCCATTGAAGGAAAGTTCAAGTCAGATTTTTCTGGAGATAATGTTGTTCCAAAAATAAAAAATACTAATGGTTTTGGCTCTGCTATATTTCAAATATCGGAAACTTCATTTTCATATCAAATTAATGTTATGAATGTTAAAAATATTATCTCTATTGATCTACATAAAGGAATTGAGGGAATAAATGGTCCAGTTGTTTTGAATTTATATCAATCTGATAAAAATAACGAAGAATTCGAGTCCAATTTAGACGAAACATTCGACTTGAAGGAGAAGATTCGAAAATCTATAGATCAATTTCGAACTATTTCTTATATTCCAGTTGAATCTACTAGTAGTTTATCCATAAGTGGTACAATCAATATCAAAGAATTGGAAGGTCCTTTGAAAGGGAAAAATATTTCTGAACTTTTTACTTTAATGCAATCAGATCAAATTTACATAAGTGTTAACTCCGAAAAATATCCTGATGGTGAACTTAGAGGTCAGGTAAAAACAGTAAATTAAATTACTATCATGTTATAATATAATTTAAACTTCAGTATTATAGTATTCTAGTTTGAATAATAATTTATTAAAAATTTTAAAAGATATATATTTTTTATATGGTTATATAAAAAAATACAGATCTAAATAAATCAAATACAGATTTTAATCTGTTTTTAAGATTTCAATAAAATATTTCGTTTATTTCTATTAAATTATTTTATTAAATATATTTGGGATAGCATTATCTAGAATATGGAAATGTAAATATAGTAAAATATTCAATATTAATAAAATGGTTAGAATCATTTTTTTATTTTCAACATCGATTTCTAAACTTATATTCTATAATAAAGGATATCAATAGTATTGACAAGATTACTGGATCTTGGTTTGGAGCGAATAAAAGAAATAATAAACAATATGGCAAACCTTTCTGAAAAAACTGTTTTTAAAGCCATAGAATGCTATGAAAATGGTATTATTGAAAAAAAACAGATATTTGAATGGTCTGAAAAGTTACGTGTACTTCAATATGAAGTATCAGATTTGGCAATAGAATTGATTTTACGATACCAGCCAGTCGCAACCGATCTTCGATACATCCGATCATGTATGGAGATTGCATACGGTTTCTCCAGATTTGGTAGATATGCTTATGATATTGTAGAGGTACTGGAAACTATGGGATCTGTTGAAGGTTGTGACAAAAAGGTTGTAATGAAAACTGCTAACTTGGCTCGTGAAATGATATTGTTGAGTGTTTCTGCATTACAAACTAGAGATAAAGATGCTATCTCAAAATTATATCCTATGGATGATTCTGTAGATGTGTTATACCGTGAATATTTAAGATTACTTATCACTCCAAAAAAAAATAATGAAGAAAATTATATGATAAAGGATCCTAGATGTTCCATTTCTGCATTATTAATAATGCGTTATTTAGAAAGAATAGCAGATCATGCTTGTTATATTGGAGATTCAGTACATTATATTGTAACTGGAAATTCAAGTCCTAGAAGATAAGATTACAAATTTAATTTATTTTCATTTTTATTATTAAAAAATAAATATGAAATTATTATCTTTAAATATTAAATTTATTTCAAATTCGGGAATTATTAATTTTATTTATAACATATTATTTGATATCATTTTATAACTTATTTTTGCTCTTGTATATTTTTTATTTAATATGTAACCTAAATACATTTTAATATTTTGTATAGTTTATTAAAAGAAATATTTTAATAATTAATTATTTAGATTGTATCTTTATTATATATATGTATTAGTTCTTAAATCATAGGAACATATTATTGAATTTTCAATTAATTCTAACAATGGAATAGATTCGTATTTTATTAATAATTTTGTATCTCTATTTCTATATTTTTTATTATTTGCTAGTGTTTTTTTATTCATAAATAGGATTGTATATGTTCAGTATAAAAATAAAAAGCCAAAAGAGGAGAGGGAGAGGGATAATTAACTCAATTTCCTAAAATTTAATTTCCTAAATATTTTATTCTTTATGAAAAAAATAACATTATTGATTTTAAGATATAGTAATAAATGCTTAAAGTTTTCCTACTTCTTTCAATCTTTCTTCCATTCTTTTTTCTCCATCTTTAAATCTTCTTTTGTCTTCTTCATTATCTAGAATCAGAGGTGCTATTTCTTTAGGTTTTCCATATTTGTCAAGAGCCACCATAGTTACAAATGCATTTCCTGTATGTACTTTTGTATTGTCGTCTAAATCTTCTGCAAAAATATTAACCTCTATTTCCATCGAAGAACGCCTTGAATAATTTAATCTAGCCGATAATATTAACGCATTTCCAATAAATATAGGTTTTAAAAATGTCATTCTATCTATACTCGCAGTAACTACATTAGCATGATTAGCATGTCTTTTTGCAACTATTCCTGCTATGAGATCTACATGTTTTACAATTGTTCCTCCAAATACGTTTCCTTTAGGGTTAGCATCAGACGGTAGCATCATTATTGTTGTTTCCGCAATCGATTCACTAGGTTTTTTTCCCTGGTCTTTATAATTCGATGTCAATTATTTTTAATCTTTAGAAAGGTTAGTAATAAGTATATAAATAACATTTAACATATTATTAGATTTAATACCTATCTATTTTCAATTTATTTATTCATATAATAAATTCATTCATATATTTTATAGTTCTATAATTTGTTTTTTAAAATCGAAAAAATTATAATACTCAAATAAATCTTAATTTTTTTTACAATCTTGGTTTTTCTTGAATTTTATAACTTAATTCCATATTGCCATTTATTTTCATCCATTTTATCAATAAATGAAATCAGCAAATCTTCTAGTATTTCTAAGGTAATCTGTCCTTTTTTTTCTGTAGCCATTTTTGACGCACCAGTAGCTCCCGAATTTGTTAATTCATTAATTTTCCAATATATCCTGACATTTTGAGGTAATTTCGGTATTGTAGTTTCAGGAGCATGTTTCATATCTACTAAATCTGGTCTTACTGCAAGCATTCCAGAAGTTTCAGCTTCACCTCCATGTCCATATCCTTTCCACTCTTCAAATAAATTATTCTTAATATTTCCAATTAATTCCCACCATGATTCAAGACATGCAATTGTAACTTGTGGATGTTTATCTTTTATTGTTCTCGATGCTATTTCTAATGGTGCAATATTCCCATCATGTCCGTTTAAGATTAAAATTCGTTTTATTCCATTCTTAATTAAACTAGAAAATATATCTTGAATAAGATTAATTATCGTATGTGCCTCTAAGCTTATCGTCATTTGAATTTCATTATGATGATTACTAACTCCATAAGGTACAAGTGGCAATACAATAGTATTGTTACGTTTAATAGATATTCTTTTGGCTAACTCCATTGGAAAAATAAAATCAGAACCAAATGGCATATGATCTCCATGATTTTCACATGCTCCAAATACTGTTATTGCTATAGTATTTTCATCTATTTTATTTCTAACTTCCATAGCATTCATTTCTTCAAGTAAAAAATTTGATTTTTCTAATGTTTTATTTGACATTGTTATAATATTGTGTTATTTGTTTATTTTTATTTCTATATTTTTAATTTTGATACATCGCAAGTACTACTATCTAATCGATTTTTAAAATTAGTAAAAGTTTAATATTCAAATGAATTTGAAAGATTTATTGAATAATTTATTATATAAGAAAAACAGGATCGAATTTTCTATCGGAATAGTTATAGTATCTGCAGTTCTTTTAAGTTATTATGATTATGCTGAAGCTGAAATAGAAACTAATGCAACTTCCATTAATTTGAATAAATCTAGTTTACAAGATTATGACGAAACAACAAATTTCGTTATTCAAAAAACTGAAATGTCATCATCTGCATCAGTAGCTCCTCCTGGACATTTACCGCATGAGGTGGTTTTTGCTTTACCTATACGAGATGATGGAAAAATCTGGTCAGGCATAGCTTCATTTACTTCAAGTAAACCAATAGAAGTTGAAATTATTCATATGTACAAACCAGAAACTACAATCGATAAAGAACATGGTGAACCTTATCATGTAGTGGTAGGAGATAAAGACATTGCAGTCACTCAAATTAATTCTTCATTTGATAATCCACTTGAAACAAATGAGAATTTCACATCTGGTGTATTTAATTTCGTTGGAAATGCATTAGTTTTTCATAAAACTAGTAGTGAACCATTTACAGTAACATATACAATTGATGCTACTGTAAAGGAATTATCCAATAACTATCCATAATTTTTATAAACATTTTTTAGTTATTAAATTACTAAATTTTATGAAATTGATTATTTTCTGATGAAATTTGATTCATTTATCCATAAAAAGAAATATTAAAAAGAATATTATTAAAACATTCACTTGTTAAAACATATCGTTATCACTGTGGGATTATTTCTAGTGATATATATAATGGTCTTCTCATCTTTTCAAGTTTCTTTTAGTGAACGAACAATTCAAAATAATACAATACTATCAACACAAACGCTTAATTTTTCAGATATTATTTTTAAACCTGATTCTAAACCATATAATGTAACATATTCCGATTGGACAGCAAAATGGTGGCAATGGGCATATTCCATTCCATTAGATAAGCATCCTGCATATGATGATGATGGAAAGTATTGTGGTCAAAATCAGCATCAACCTGTATGGTTTTTTCCAGGAAGTTATGAACATCCAGTAGTACGTACATGTGAAATTCCTGCCAATACCGCCCTTCTAATTACAATTCTTAATTCTGAATGTTCTTTTGCTGACTACAGTTCATTAACTACTGAAGATGAACTAAGAGATTGTGCTACAAAAATTCAAGATACAGTATCTGGAGTACACGCCTCACTTGACGGTGTTGACATTCCAAATCTAGAAAATTATCGAGTACAAAGTAATTTGTTTAACTTTACTTTACCTGAAAATAATATCTTAAATTTACCACCACAAACTACACAGGCAGTATCTGACGGAAATTGGCTATTTATCAAACCTTTACCTCCTGGAACATATGAATTGAAATTTAAAGGAGATCTTTTGAATAGTGTAAATAATACTGATGAAGAATTTGCAGGACCTTTTGGTTGGGACCAAGAAACTACATATATTTTGCATATAAAATAATATTTATTTCATAATTAAAAATAAAAATATTAGATAAAAGCAATAGTTCCAATTGAAAAATCTGAAGAACCGAGTAGTTTTAATCGCATTGCAATTAATCTAACTTGTTTTGATTCATTTTATACAAAATGAATAATTTCCAATCATTAAAATTCCAATTTTTAGTAGTTTATGAGATGAAAATTCGATATCTATATCGATCTATGTTAGTATTATCAATTGCGATAGTATAGAATCAATTGTAATATCGTCAATTTTTTATCCATTAAATATTTTGGTATATCTAAAGGCAGTCCTAGATTGATTTGAAATCATCTAATGACCAGATTATCTTTATTTTCCTATCAAGTTGAAAAAAATTGTTTATGAACATCAATAATATTCAAATTATTGTAAATAATGCATTACACCATATTTATTTTCTAATTTTGCGATTTTTAGAGTAGATATTGATCATAAAATTTACTTCCAATATAATCGATTGATTTAGAATTTTTAATAAAATGAAATGTATCATTCATATGTATAATTGTATGAGTAAAAAATAACATCTGAACTATATCATTAATATCATAATCCAAACATTCTATGGATGAAACATGATGGTAACCTTGATAAAGTATGTTGCCTGTTTCAACGTGTCTATTACATCTATTTAAACAATTTATTACTAACTACTTTATTATTAAAAATATGAAAATATATTTACAAAGTTTTTTATGATCTCATCGATTTTAAAATCTATTAAAATAATTATTTTTGGAAAATAATATAAAAATAATAAATGGATTTAAGTCATTGTATTCACATAATTTTATTTAGTTTATAACATCAGTTCCATTTTTTGCAGCTTCTACAGACATCTCTGATAGACTTTCAGGTGCATCTCTGCCTTCATCTTCTGTAAGATTTGTTGTTACTTCTGCTACCTCAGTTCCATTTTTTGCAGCTTCTACAGACATCTCTGATAGACTTTCAGGTGCATCTCTGCCTTCATCTTGTGCTAATACATTACCAATACTAAGCGTTGACAACAAAACTGCGGATACAATTGACAAAAAGACAGTATCTTTTCTCATATTTACTTCTATATTATTAATATATAAAAAAATTACTAAAAAATAAAATTACCTTTCTCTAGCTATTATTGTGTGAGTTCTTTCTACATACCATCTTATTTTATCTTTAAAATCAGACCACCAATCAAAGAATTCATCACTTGTTTGTGATTTAAACATTAAAAAACCGTTATATTCCGTTCCCCATGCATGATCATATTCTCCTATTAATTTTATATTTCCCGGTAAATTTTCTCTAATATTTTCCCACTCATTTCTGGCTATTTTTTTTTCTTCGGAATCTAAAGGTCTTAGACTATAAAAGACCAAAAAAGTATTTCCATTATTCATATAAATATCAACGATATAGATGATAAATAAATAGATTAGCAATTATATTAATTAATTTCATGAGTAGTTATGATTAGTGATGTGAATGCTATAATGATCACGTATACTATCCACAATATTCATTTGAATTTGTTAAATTGTTTTCTTGAAATAATTGTTAGATCTTCTTTTTCATGTATGACTAATTCATTGAATTAAATTCTTTTTAATATCCTTGATTATCTTGCCTAAATTAAGATCAATAGGTTTGGATGTATCTATAGATGTATGATTTGTTTCAACTGGTTCATAGATTTTTTTCATTTTCCAATATACAGAAATGTCTGCGTCTGACAAGTCATCTTTATTTCTGCATAATAATCTTGACATAATTATATTTTCTGGACATGTGCATTCAATTATGTATATTTGGTTTTGTTTTAGACCTAGTTTTTCTTTAACCTCATTTCTAGATTTATTCCTATTAAATGTTCCATCTAAGATACAACTAATACCTGTTGAATGTAAATATTTTGCAATTAGAATCATAACATCATAAACTATAGATCTTTCAAATCTATTATACGACGGTACTTGAAATAATTCTTTTCGTATCTTATCTGTCGATAAAATGGTAAATGTATCAAAATAACTTAATAACTTGTTTGCTAGAAATGTTTTTCCAGATCCTGGTAGACCACAAATAATAATAATCAATATTATATTTTTTTAATATTAGTTTATATGTCTTTTATAAGAAATTAATTTGTTTGTTGTATAAAATAAATTAAAAATTTTTATTAAATTAGCACTCCTTCATTTTTTTGTTTAATCTATATACACATAATTTTTCAATATAATTTTAATCTTCATATACTGTTTTTCCTTCAGCTAATACCAATTTTGGATAACTTGTTAATGAAAACGGTTCTCTATTCCACATTATCATTGACGCTTTGTATCCCGGTCTGATTTGACCTATATTTTTGATATTTAATATATTTGCGGCTTCTTTTGTAATCTTAGATATTGCCGCTGATTTTGACAATCCATATCGTAATAGGTGTCTTAAGCCTAGAAAAAGATTTCTTTGTAATGTTACCGGATGATCACTCATAAGAGAAAATTTTGCATTAGATTCTATTAATTTTTCTATATTTCGCCAACTCTCATGTTTTAATTCTACTTTATATGGAAAAGCATCTAATGGTCCATATATTATTGGTATTGATGCTGATCTTAATTCTGTAAATATGTTAGTATCATGAACATCACATAGGTGATTAGCAATCACTTTGATCTGAAATTCCTTTGCAAGTTGTAGTAAAATCATTACATCATCTTCCTTATGTAAATGAACCATCAAACTTCTCTTTTTATCAAGAATATCCATAAATATTTCTGTGATTGGATCAACTTCTTCTATGCTCTTCTTCTTTTTCCTTAAGAGATTTGTTGTTTTTTTAGCTTTTAGAAAATTTTCTCGAAGTAATGCTATTGCTCCCATTCTTGTTGATGGTCGCGTTCCACTCCATTTTTCTGTACTTCTAGGATTATATCCTAAGGCAGTTTTTATTCCTATATCTTTTATATATGCTTCTTTTATATTTGATGTGAAATTTTTAACAAGAACTGCATTCCCACTTATTATGTTTCCACTTCCAGGTAGTATAACTGAATAAAGAACACCAGATTCTACAGATTCTTTAAACGAATTATCATCCATGTAAATACTATGTAAGGCACTATTTAATGGATAAATCGGGTTCATTCGTTCGTTAGCTTCTTCTTCATCAGCTGGTTCGCCAGATCTAATCATGCCGATATGACTATGCGCGTCTATAAAGGCAGGTGTTACTGCTTCACATTCATAAATTATTTCATGTGATCCTATTGGTTTATTTTTTCCTGAATATCGTATAGTAGAGCCATCAAAACCAATAAAATAATCATTTTTTTCACTACTTCCATCAAAAAGAATTTTGGTTTTTATTAATTTCATTGCATGTTTAAAGTATCATTAATCATATAAATAAATGAATTATACCATCACTTTTGTAAATTTAAATTCCATGTTTTAATTAGTACATATCTATTTTATCCTTGACAATAATTTTCTAAAGTTTATCTTCTTTAATTTTATTTGAAATTTAATATGGTATTCTGGCTTTTGGCCATATTTTTTAACATGTTCTTTATGACAAGATTTGCACATGAAAATATTATTCCATGTTTCTAAAAAATTTACCTCCTTATGGCAAACTTGGCAAACTTGTTGATTTTTATCGTTTACCTTGAAAGACATTTTTTAATATACTTTAAATTTACATTCAATTCCTATAAGTTTATCTGTTTTGATTATAAAATACACATACTATTACTAGATTTTAAATTATAATTTTTTAATACTATCATAATATGAAAAGTATATCGTTATCAAGTTTTTAATTTGTATAATTTTTAATTTTCTGAATTTTAATAATTTTAGATGACTTTATATAATATCATGTTGATACATTATATAATAAAAAATTTGGACGAACCTTACGCTGTGGATGTTCGCGGCAAAAATGTTGCAAGCAGTCTAACAGCATTAAAAAATAATGAAAATAAAAAAAGAGGAAATTCAAATGTTATAAAAAATAAATCTAATTTGATAGAGGAAGGATTATTAGCAGGGCAAAAAATAGCAAAAATTTCTATAGTTACATTACTTAGTATTGGTTTAGTAGAGATACTGGTAGGTTATCTAGGTGGAAGTGTTGTAGCTCTTGCAGATGGTATTGATTCAATTTCTGACGCTATGATTTCATTTATTGTATTATTAGGACTTAGAATAGCTCACAGACCACCAAATAAAAAATTTCCATTTGGATACCATAAAGTAGAAACTTTGGCTGCTTTGATTGCTTCGATAGGGATGATCGTAATAGGATCAATAATTTTCTATCATTCATATCAAGCTCTAATACATCCACATGAAATTAAACAACCATATATAACGATGATAGTCTTGGCTTCCGCTAGTATTATTTCTTTACATAGAGCATTTCAAATGCGAAAAATTGCTAATAAATATAATCTTCTTTCACTAAAAACAGATGCAAAAAATTCTATAAAAGATGGATCTGCATCTGTAATTGGATTCTTTAGTGTTTTAATTGCAACACAATTTGGTGTTTTGCAAATGGATGCAATTGGAGGAATGGTTATTGCAGGTTATATATTTTCCGTAGCTTATATATCGTTAAAACGCTCATCGTTTATCTTGATAGATTCATGTGACAACTCTAATCTTTCGGAAAAAATTCATAAATTTATTGAAGAAAAATTTGATAATGATATTGCAGAAGTAAAATCAGTTTTAGTACATTCTACTGGAATTGCAACAAAAGTGGAAATTAATGTAGCAATAAACGGAATGAAACAATTCAACGAAGTAGACATGTTATTAATTAATATTAAAATTGCTGTACAATCCACATTTGATAATATAACTAAAATAACAATGATTCCTCACTCAGTTTCTTCAGAATTTATACAAGTTGAAAAAAAACCTCTTTCACCTCGCGCAAATATAAAGAACAAATTTTCACGACAATTTAAAATAGATCAACTTAAAAATTGATCATATGATTTTATTTCTTGCTCACTTAAAGGATAAAAACTGCTGCACTCAAGACTGTTGTCCATAATCCAATCTTGTGTCCTTCAGCAGATTGCGTATAATTTTGAGTTTTGTAGATCTTTCCTGATAATCGCCACTGTTCTTCTTTTTCATCCCATTTTAAAGAAGAATCATTAGGAAGACCCATAGTAGTTGCTAGCATTTCCATGGCCATATCTTCCGCGTAATCTCCTGCTTTTTGACCTGTTTCTCCAGTTGAATGATGTTCAGAAAGATATCCATATTTTCCATCTCCTTTTGGATTTGCAAGACCTACGGAGGCAGCAATTAATCTATTTGGTTCATTCGTAGACGATTTGGCCATTACTGTAAATGTAATTTGACCTGGCATCAGATATTTTCGAGCCTCCTTGATACTAATGATCTTACATTTTGGTGGTTTAATACTAGAAACTGTTACAAGATTAAGATCTGAGATTTGAGCGTCTCGTAATGCTAATTCAAAACTAGTTAGTTTGTCTTTATGAATTCCTTTTCCTTTTGTAAAGAACATTGCTTTTGGCACATAATTTAATGGATTTGAAAATTCATCTGATATGGATTTTTTTTTAACCACTTTTACAGTCTTAACTATAAGTTATATTAAGATTATTGAATAAATCACTTAATCTCAAATTATTTAATTATTTAATCTTAGAATACTGATAG
>JBNAIF010000049.1:0-8156 GCA_050043595.1 Nitrososphaeraceae archaeon
CATGCACTTACAAGAGAAATTCCTTTTAGTGAATATAAAGACAATTCTTTAATATCTGATGCATGTGTAGATCTTACTAAATTAAGTAAATTTTATGGTCCAAAATCGTATGGAGAGGTAATTCCAGAAACTATATTTCGAGGAGATGCCTTTGGTAATCTAGTCGGTCCGTACATATCTCAATTTTTATTAAAACCAATACCTTACGGTGCATCTAAAATCGAACAAAAATACAATGTCGGTTCTCCTGGCTCTGATTATATGATTTCTTACGATCCTTGGCTTCATGTTCAAAATGGTATTGTTACCGAAAAAGAGAACATTGACCAAATTCAAAGATATATAAGAAATGGTAGAGATTTGTCAGAGTATGTTCATAAAGATTTTCCTTATCAAGCTTATTTAAATGCCTGTTTGATATTGTTAGGATCGAGTTACAAGTTTGACTCAGGAAATGTATACTTGTCTTC
The DNA here is from genome assembly GCA_050043595.1 of Nitrososphaeraceae archaeon. Taxonomy (GTDB): domain Archaea; phylum Thermoproteota; class Nitrososphaeria; order Nitrososphaerales; family Nitrososphaeraceae; genus TH1177. The sequence continues at coordinate 471 of JBNAIF010000049.1, forward strand.
TAAAAGTCAATCTGGATTTTCAACTTATGGTCCACCACATGCATTATATCTTGTTGCATCAATAGCCAATTTATCTATTAAAGCCTCCTGGTTTCAAAAATGGCTAGTACATAGAAGATTAAGGCCAGAAGTATTCGGTGGTTATATTCATAATAATATGATGAAAAAGACAGATTATCCTATAAATAATGAAATATTAGATTCATATGTGTTAGATATTATCTATAAACAAAATCAAAGTTATTTGTTACCTATGGCATATCCAGAAGGTTCACCTACTCATCCTGCATATCCAGCTGGACATGCAGTAATCGCAGGCGCTTGTACAACGGTTTTGAAGGCATTTTTCGATGAAAATGCAATTATTCAGGATCCCGTTATTCCCACTCCAGACGGTCTAAATCTTATTCCCTATACTGGTTATGATGAATTGACAGTAGGTGGTGAGATCAATAAATTAGGTGCTAATGTTGCTATTGGTCGAGATTTCGCAGGTGTTCATTGGCGATCCGATTCTATAGAAGGGATGAAATTGGGAGAAGAATTAGCAATACGTTACTTGTTGGAACAAACGGACATATTTTATGAAAAGTCGAGTTTTAAATTCACAAAAATAGATGGGAGCAAAGTACAAATTTAGATATAAAAGAGAAATTAAATACTTTAAGATAGATCATAGTGTTAACTATATCTTGTTAGTATCACTATCTTCAGTATTTAGTTTTCTGAATTATTATTTTAATCAAACTATAGAGTTGTATTGTTTTACGGTCAATAAATATTGTACTTCATAATATTACAATATTATATGTAATAGATTAATCTAGAAAAAAGAAATGAATCAAGTTATAATATCTCCTTTCATATCAATTTGAAGAAAAAGTATCAAAATTTAGAAACAAAAATTATTATTATTCTATTATACATTTATATTATTATTAATGTGTTAAAAATTAAAAATAGTCACGAATTAAAATGTAGTTAAGTGATAATGTAGGTGAATATGACTATGCACATGATATATTATAATCGCTGAAAGACTTGATTTATTATCACTATATTACATAAAATATAACAGAAGAAAACCAAGTACATAATGCTATTATACCTAATTAATTCATTCGAGTTATATATTTTAAATACAGAATACGGTTAACTTTGTTCTAGCAAGTTTATTAATATATTTATCATTATTACCTATGCAACGAACTTCAATTAGGTAATGGCTGTTAAAATATTACTTGTATGGCAACTTACAGCCATTACCAATAATTTTTCTAAATTTTAACTTTATTTTTTTATAATCATATATTGTTTTAACAGTTATTTTTTACTCAAAACTAGATAACTTATTTGGATCTGACTATTCTAATTTAAACCAACTTTAAAATTAATTTGTTTTAAGGTATATTAATTTTCAATTTATTTATTTAGAAACAATCTTCTATAACTGTTAAAAGGTACGTTTTCATTAATACTTTTACCAGTATTTCCACCAGTATAGACAACATCTTGTCAGTCAGTAATGGTTTCTGTCATTGTGTGTAGTTTATCTACACAACCATTGCTGATAAATAAAAACAATGATTGTTGATTTTTTAACAATAGTGTAAAAATTTAGATTGAATTTAAGTAGTTTCTTTCCATTAACAATGTTACTACTATCTTTATTTACTAATACATAAAAGTTAATATGATTCTCTTTGAATCCCAGTATGGTTGTATTTTTATGTGCGACATATTATTACAGCCATTACTGGATTCTATCGTTCAATTCATTTTTTTAAATTCTAAACTATCTATGCAATATTTGTATTTATAGTAGAGAATCATAATACCTTTTTTTGGTAAATACGTAAATCGAAATATCAGTTAACATTGAAAGAAAAATTTATTTGTAAAATAGTAAATAATTATATTTTATTATAAAAATAATATTGATTTTTACGAAAGTTATACTTTCATTTTTATGAACAAAACTATAATTAATTATATCATCATAAATTCCAAATTTTAAATTTAGTTTTAGATTTGTTTATTAATATCAAATTTCTAATAGTTTTTTTATTTTGTTATTTTTACAACATAAAAAAATTAATTACTAAAATTAAATACTTTTTTCAATATTTTGTTTTGTTATTACAGGTTTAAATAGAAATTAAATATCATATAATTTTTTATAATCAGTTAAAACTATATTGTTTTTGAATTCTAATAATAATCGCAATGGATTTTGAAAGCAATTCTAATGACAAGTATGATAAAAAATCTGTTGCTCAAATAAGATCATTAAAATTTGTTTTAATAATTACATCTAGTTTTATCGTCGTAGAAGTACTTGCAGGTATATTTACTCATAGCCTGTCTTTGATCTCTGATGCAGGCCATATGTTTACTGATGCAATGGGCATTGGTTTTTCTTTATTCGCTATTTCTTTCGCTGTTAAAAAAAGCATAACACCACAAAAAACATATGGATTTTATAGACTTGAAATTTTAGCTGCATTAACCAATAGTGTTATTGTTTTAATACTTTCATTCTATATTATATATGAAGCGTATCTTAGATTATTTATAATACAATATCAAGAAATTCAAGCCGTTCCACTTGTTATTGTTGGAGTAACTGGTTTAATAGTTAATATAGTAGGGATAAAATTGTTGCACAAGCATGCAAAAGAAAATATAAACATGGAAGGTGCATACCTGGAAGTATTAAAAGATCTCTTAGGGTCATGCGCTGTTATTTCTTCTGGATTGATAATTATTTTTACGGATTTTGATAAAGTAGATTTTATAATAAGTATAATCTTAGCAGCACTTATTTGGCCCAGAACATGGAGCATTTTAAAACGATCAATAAATATATTGATGGAGGGGGTTCCTTCCAACCTTTCTTATAAAGAAATTAAAACTTCAATCTTAAATATAAAAGGCGTTACTGGTGTTTTTGATTTACATATATGGAAAATAACATCAAATTTTGACGCTTTAACTGCACATGTTATAATCTACGATATGACTAAATCACAAATTATTCTTAAAGAAATCCAATCTATGTTAGAAAAAAAGTTCAATATTGTTCATACTACAATACAGATTGAAACCTATCATAAATAGCGTTGTAAATCCAGATTGAAGCAAAAATAAATCAATTCAATATTATAAATAAAATTAACTAAATCTTTGTGCTGTAACCAATTACAAATCTAATAAATACAAAGTTGCGTAAAAGTTTATTAGAAATAAGTTTCTAATAATATAGTTATATAAACAAAAAATATTATTTTATTATTATGATAAAAAGTTATTTTAATATCTTATATTGTTTTTTTTGAGATTATATTATATTCTATTTCTATTTAATAATTTTATAACAAAATTTTAAATAAAAGAAGGTCTATTTCTTATTAATGTACTCGATCTTGTGATAATTCCTCTATTCATCTTTCTTAATAATGTTATATTTTCATTTATATCAATTTGTTATATAAAACAATGCGATCATATTTTCTAGAAGTTAGTTATATAAAATAGTGAGATTATTTTTAATTATTTATTTAATTCTACTCAAACTGTAGCTAAGAATGAAATCAAGTAATAATATGACCAGTAGAATTTTAATTTCTTTGATTTGGTTGATTATAATGTTTTCAATATTCTATATTCATACTAATTGGATATCTATGTTTGATATCCAAATATCAAAAGTATTTGGAGTAGAAAATACTAGTAGTTATAATAATAGTGAATATATGGAGTCAAAAGAACAAGATGCAACTTTGATTTTTGGACCTTATAATTTTATTGCAGTTGGTGATTATTATTGCAATAAAGAAACAGAAAAAACCATACAAAAAATTAGTTCCATAAATCCAGAAGTAATAATTACTACAGGTGATCACGTAAAGGAAGTTAAATCTGCTGAATGTTGGAAAAAAATATCAGAACCATTGAAAGATAAGATGCGTATAGCAATTGGGAATCATGATACAGAATTCTCAAATATTTATAATGAGCTCGTAGAATATCATAAATTAGAAAAGCCATATTATTCTCATAATTTTAAAAATATACACTTCATAAGTTTATCTACTGAACATCCTTTTGGAGAAGGAAGTCAACAATATGAATTCATTAAAAATGACTTAGAAAAAACATCAAAAGCTGAAAATATAGATTGGATAATAATTCATCAACATAAACCATTATATTCTACAAAACAAGATGAAGATTTAGCAAAAGAATTACGACAAACATATCACAAACTCTTTCAGGAACATGATGTAGATCTAGTTATATCAAGTCATAATCAATATTATGAAAGAACCTATCCACTTTTGTATAATAAACAAGAACTTGAAAAAAATCAAGTAAAACCCATAATTGCTCATACTAATAAATATGTATATCCTCCGACTGATGGTATAGTATTTTTAACTGTCGGTACTGCTGGGGATAAACTTGATGAAATTCAACAACGTTTAGACTATTATGTAATTCAGGAAAGTACATATGGATTTTTAAATATTGCTATAGAGGATGATGGTAAAACACTTGTTGGTGAATTTCATACAAATGATGGAAAAATTCTAGATGAGTTTGTATTATTTGAAACATAAATAATATTACTTAAAATAAGAATCACTATATTGGATATTTTGAATCTTAACTATTATGGACAATTACAACAAAGAAGAGACAATAGTAATTATCATGATTGTATTTGTCGAATAGATCCTTGTTTGTTTCAGCAAAGGCAGTATGCTAATATTTTAATTCATTCTTAATTTCAATTAATAATATACTATTGGTTTTCAGAAAAGGAGAATTTGAACAATAAAATACTTCTTCTATTAATATTATTAGATAAGTCTTATCAATTACTTCGACCATTTATTGGAGTACAACAATCAAATAATATTGCATCTCTAGTGGTTGCATAATAATTTTGTAGAAATACTTTCACAATCATTACTTATTATTTTATTTCAATTTTTAGACATATTTTTATATAATTATGCTAAATACATGTTAATGAGTTTAAATAATTTAATATCTGAATTTCTTAATTGAGATATAGTATCAAAGTATATGAAAATATCAATTCTAGATATAGAAATACAAAGAAAAGATGCGAAAAATCATCTTGGTTTTACTATGATTTGTAGAGCATATCGAATTCCAGCTTCTATTAACAACAAATATAAAAAACATCTCCTTCTTTTCTTAGTACAATTTTTTCTTTAACTATTTTAAATACCAGATATATAAGATCAAATATTGTTTTGATTCATTTCTTGTTTATTAGTTTTAGAATCTTTTTCTATTAATATTATTAAAATTTAATTGTATATTGATGTATTTTTCTTTCTCTTTTTTATAGAATGATCTTGTTAGTTAGCATATTAATTCATGAGTTCATGAAATATACTAAATTCCTTTATTTTGGTAATATAATCACATTTTAACAATATATACTTTTTTTGTTTTAGATCAAGTTTTTTTCTCTTATTTTCTTGATATATATTCTGTAAAATACATCATGGTTCAAGTAGTATAGAATTCTTATATTAATTCGGTATAATAATAAATTTTATATTTATCAAATTATGAAAAATATTTAGAATATTTTACACAATATAAAAATATTTAAAATATATTATAAAATTTTACATAAGAATAGTATTTAAAAAAAATGAAAAAATGCCTATTTTATATTGTAAAAAGGTTTTCTATATTCATAATAACAATAATTATCATCAGCATTATTTTTACATCGCTTAGAAATGACAATTCCGTCATTATTTTTGATATTATTAGAAAATGATAAAGTGATCAATTATTCTTACTTTGGATTAGGATCATCATAAATGATCTTGCTACAGAAACGATAGAGATTAAATTAAAGTCACAAAATGTAGTTCAAGAACAATTCTATAATAAAAGTACTTGCGATACTTCACCAACATAATTAAAATCTAAATTTAATAATACGTTTGATATAACATATAAAATTTGTTCTAAAAACATTAAATAAAATAATATATATGTTTTTAAAAATATTATTTTATATACTATTGGATCAAATTTAACTTTAATATAAAATTTTGACAATACAAATGTATTATTTTTTATTATTTTATCAGATCAATTTTATTTATTGTTGAACACTTTTTTATGAATTAAATTACAATTAATTAGCATATTTAATTTATCATTTGAACCAAAATAAAATTAATCTTTTTTATTGTATTATGTGTATTGACTTGAATAAAAAATATTTCGTTAAACTATAGATATAAGATAATAAAAAGAAAAACGAAAGTTTGTGATGTAAATACAAAGAATTTAAAAAGGAACAAAAAATATGATACAAAATATGATATCTGCGACTATTAATGTGATTACAAATACTACTATAGAAATTATAAAAATATTATAGAAAATGATCACATCAATTTATAAATTAAATATATTTCCCAAAAACTTTTTTTGTTATAAAAAAAGATTTTGTACATTGCTTGTAATTATAACAATCGGTTATTTTTAAGATTATTATTTTGAAATAATTTGAAAACATGAATTTGATATGGTCTTTATTTTGAATTAAAATTTGAATAATTATCAATCTTTCTTTAGTGAGTATAAATTTCTAATATTTAGTAATACTGATGAAAATAGAAAGTTTACTTAATGATTATATAATTATTCTATATTAAAATTATAACAATAGTTTAGTGTTAAAGATTCAATAATTTATAATAATATCAATAAAATCTAGTGTTTTACGTGATTTTATAAAAAAATAATAAAAAGATAAAAATAAGAATATCATATTTTGATTAATGAAAAAACTTTTACTACTGCGTCATGCTAAATCCAGTTGGGATGATGCTTCTATACCCGATCACGATAGACCTCTAAATAGACGTGGAAAACAAAATGCCATGGAGATTGGAAAATATTTAAAAGAGCGAAAAATTATTCCTGAACAAATTATTAGTTCCACTGCTAACAGAGCACATGAAACTGCGAAATTAGTTGCGTTAAATAGTGGATATAGAAATAGAGTAAAAACATCTATTTCATTATATGAGGCATCTTTCAAAGATTATGTTCTTTTAATACAAAATATCGATGATACATATAAAATAATTCTTATAATTGGACATAACCCTATTTTAGAAAGTATACTTGAAAAAATTACAGGTGAACTACATGTGATGAAAACATGTTCATTAGCGCATATTGATTTGCCTATTGACAATTGGAAAAAATTTAATAATGGAATGAAAGGAACTTTGGTTGATCTCATCAGAGTAAGAGAATTGTAAATTGAATGTGTATTATGTTATGAAATTATATTATATCTCACTCGAATAATTTAATTCAAGTTTGTTTTAAGTTATACTATGTTTTTTATATTGTTATTATATTAAATTCTTGTTTTCAATTATAAAATATTATTTTAGTGTTTATTATATTCATGATGATTTTTATATTTGAATTTCTATTATGTTAAATAAAATTATTTAAATAATTGTCTACTTAATTTAAACATGATATGCCGACAATAGTTCATTTTGAGATACCAGCAAGAGACATACAAAGAGCAAAGAATTTCTATAAGAATTTATTTAGCTGGAAATTTGAAAAAATAATTGCAGATAAATCCGAATATTT
>JBNAIF010000050.1:0-4250 GCA_050043595.1 Nitrososphaeraceae archaeon
GTCGGTTGGTGGTTCGGGAAACAAACTCAAACCTCATCAAAAAGAACTTGGAGTCCGACTTTGTCTTGTCGAAGGAGAAGAGATTCGCATTGTTGAAAAAAGAGAAACAATCACCAAAAGACAGAAAAAAGAAAACGGCAATCCCTTCCGTAAAGCGAGGAAGGGAATCAACTTTTTGGAAGAATGTTAAATCCATAACTCCTAACATTTATTGGACAAGAATTGAAACTTACGGAACCCCAGGAATACCCGATTTACTGGGAGTTTATGTAGATAAATCTTTAAAGAAGAATGTTTCATTTTGGTGTGAATTGAAATTAACAAAAGGCAACAAATTAGATCTCTCACCTTTTCAAATTTCATGGAATATCAAGCGTTATTCTCTTTGTCAGGACAATTTTATTATGGCCAAGGGGGTGGAAGAGAGGAAGATTTTCTTTTGGCCAGGAGCCGTGGTGCGTGAGCTTGTGACCAACTACAAAGATGTGGAACCCTTGTTCACGGTCGACCAACCATGGTCGCATGTGCTTGAGCCTGCTCTCAAGCGTGTGCTTGTGCATGTTCCTTAGAATTTTGGGAGAAAAAATTTGCCTTGGGACTCCAGCTCCAGGTAATATTTTATTACTTTCCAGATGGCAGCTTGCTCCGCAGCTGAATCGCTACGGAGCATTTTTTTTCTGAGTCGGGCAATCTCTTGACCCGTGGTCGTGAGCCTTGAATCAGTCATAAATTATTACTTTATTTCTGATTCTGCCCAGGTGTTGCCCCGGGCTATGCTAGATTCTCCAGACTTCCCGACCAGTCTATACTGCTTGTTAGGTTCGGGTCTGTCCTCTGCCTTCATCTTCTTGTGCATGTAATCGTTCCAGTGTGACTCTGAGAAGTTTGGTGCGTGTCGCTGTGCGAAACTTTTAATTTCTCTTGCGATTTGAGGTCGACTCTGAACGTCATGTGCTTGTGGATGTTCTGCCATATAACATATGTCGGCTAGTTCTTTTAAGTGTTTCTTTGTTATAGTCATAACAAATCCTTTCTATATATTCTCCCATAATCTATCAAAAAAGACCTGGATCTCCAAATAAAAAATGGTCATAAATTATTACCCCAACCAATGCAGCTGGATGGGCCGCTTGTAGCTCGGAGTAATAAATTATTACTTTTGAGCTAGCAGGTTAAGCTGCCGGGATGGGCCTTGATTCGTCATAAATTATTACTTTTTGAGCTGACCTGGTGCCAGGTGTGCTTGTGCTTGCGCCTGCGTCCTGTGCTTGTGCGTGCGATTGTGCTTGTGAATTTTTCTCGGCCCACGGAGAGCTGCTCCAGCTGCTTGAGCTTGTGCGTGTGATTTGTAATATTTTATTACTTTTTCCCAGCAGACACCTGGGGGCGCCTGTGCTTGTGAGTAATATTTTATTACTTTCAAACATCAGACACCTGGGGAAGTAAAATTTTTTGTGTCATATTTTATTACTACTCAAAAATTTCTATTAAAGAATTTTTCAAAGGATAATTATCAACAAAGCCATTTATGTCATTGACGTCTTTTCCTGTTGAAGACTCATACTTTAAAACCAATTCTTTTAATAGTCTTAATTCAGCATTAAATCTATCTAATGATTTCAAAATTCTGATTTCTTGTGATAATTCGATCACAGAATTTTCTTTCATTTCTACGATTTCTTTAAGTTCCATAATAAATACCTCACGAATATTTTTAATTATTCTCTATAAATATAGGTATTTTTATATATAATACAATACAGAATATTCAGAAAGGAAAAAACAATTATGAATATTAGAAATGTAATAGAAAGACTCAGAAAAGTTTATCTAGATGAACATTCTGAGGATTATACTAAATGCGAACTAATGGAAAATATTTTGAGAGGATATCAAAATAAATTTGCACTTAGATTAAATGCTAAGTTTGAAAATGGTTTTTTTGATTATTCAATTCATAACTCTAGTCGCATTACAAAAAATAAACTTAAAGCGATTGCTGATCTTGTTAATCATAAAATTGAGGGGCTATTAGATAATGGAAACATTAATGTCTTTGTTTGTGATGAAGAAAATCAGTTTTACGTTTCAGATTATTTTTTAACTACCAATGACAATAGAACAATTTCACAAGACGCATATGAAAATGATTATTTCACTTGTGAAGATTGTTCAGAAATTTTTCACAATGATGAAAGACGCACTTATTATGAAAGCGATAGTGATTATCTTTGTTCAGATTGTATCAACAGTAGTGGGTGGTATTGTGATTACCATGATGATACTCACCATGATGATTATCACTGTGAAGCGAATGAAGAAGACAACGAAAGTAATTTAAGCGCATACAATGAAAGAATTTTTCTTCACTTTCTAGGTAAGGCAATCGCTGAAGTAGGAATACAAAATGCAAATGTATTAATCGATAGTGTTTTGTTTTATGGAATTGAAGTTGAACTTCATACACGACATGAAGTTATTTCAAGATATGATGTTGTTGAAAAATTCCGTGATGTTATGAACTCAGAAAAAGAATTTATTCTTTGTAAACATGACGGCAGTTTACATTCTGAGTATGGTTTTGAATTAGTGTCAACAAATGCAACGTTTGATTATCATAAGAAAAAATTCTGGAATAAGTTTTTTGATCTTAATCCTAATCAATACGTCAAAGCCTATCATGGTTATAATTGTGGTATTCATATTCACTTTTCCAGATCAGCATTTACTACTAATCAAATGAAACGTTTAAACTGTTTCTATAACAATCCACAAAACAGAAATTTAATTACTGAAATTTCTGGTCGTGATGAAAATCAATATTGTAGATTTAGACCTATCATTGATTTTCATTCACCAATTAAAACTCATGGTGAAAAATATTCTGTTATTAACTTTGATAATAAAGATACAATCGAAGTGAGAATATTTAGATCGAACATTAAAAAAATATCTTTTTTTAGATATTTAGAATTTGTTCACACTGTGAATTTATGGATTAGATCAAATCATAAAAATAATGCTGATGATTTACATCACAATAATTATTTTGATTGGTTATTAAAAAACGTTCATAAAGACTATGCCAATCTTTTAATATTTTTAGATGATAAACAACACTTCGAACATTTAAAACATATTGAAGAATGGAAAAATATTTATACTGATTTCAAAAACATAGTTCACGATTTCAGAGTAAATAATTCAGAATTAATTAATCAAGAATTAGAAAGTGAGAATTAAAAATGTGTTTAATTATTTTAGCTAACGATATCAAATCATTATCTATTGATGATATGGAAACTGCATACAACAGAAATTCCGACGGCTTTGGGGTTATGTATTTGAATAAAAAAAATAACTTTGTTTCAGAAAAGTTTTTACCAAATGATTTTAATGAAGTGAAAACTTTCTTTAATGAGCATAAAAAAAATACTGATACAATAGCTATGCACTTTAGATATAAAACTGAGGGAAAGATTAATAAGAAAAATTGTCATCCATTTATTTCTTATAATCAAGATAATAGAATTATCGGTATGATGCACAATGGCGCAAGATTACCTATACCGTTAGTTCATAAGAACTGTTCTGATACATGGCATTTTAACGAGCATAATTTAAAACCATTGTTGAAGAACAATCCAAATGTAATTCTAAATAATAATTATCAAATAGAATTAGCTGAACATATTGGATCAGATAAAATGGTTTTCTTAGATAGCAAATCAAGAAAATTTATTATCATCAATGAGAAAGTAGGAAACTATAAAGGCGCTAATTGGTTTTCAAATGATTATTGGGATACAAGAAAAACTTCTTTTAATTATTTATATCCTAATAAAAGTTTATCGCTCTATGATAGTAATAGCTTTGATTATGATTTCATTGAAACACCTACTGATAAAGAAATTAAAAAAATGTCAGATAGTGAAATTGAAATGTTTATAGATCATTGCGTCTATAATGAGGATACTTATCCATTAATAGAAACAATTAAAAACTATCGTAAAAAATTAGTAGGCTAATTAATCTGGTGTTCCTGTTCCTGTGCATTTGGTGCAGGAACACCCACCCCCCAAAAAATTCCCACAAATCGCAGCTCCGTAATAAATTATTACTTTTTTTCCATGTGCATGAAAATTTTTTTTTCGGCGCCTAACCAAAAAAAATTGAAGAATGAAATTTTTTTTGGTTAAGAGATACTAAGGAATTACGAAGTAATACATTACTATTGAAAAAAGAGGGGT
>JBNAIF010000051.1:0-9085 GCA_050043595.1 Nitrososphaeraceae archaeon
CATTATATTTTGTAATTCGCTAAGTTTTCTATCTCTTCTCTTCGTTTGTTGTGCAATTATGAAAGTATTGTTACTATTTTCTTTATTATCACTGAACGTAGGTTTGATTCCTCTTTTATATGTGGCTTGATCAATATCTAGAGTATCACCACATCTAGGACAGAAATACTGATTCTTGTTTTGTGGATTGATAAACATGCGTACTCCTGGACAACTTATTTTATCAGGACAGTTAACATGCTTTTTTTCTGGATTATTTGTACTAGTGATACATACACCTATTTCCCTTCGTTCTCTTGATATGTCAGAAATAGAAAATAATGAATCTTCTCTGTCTTTAGGCAAGACCGGTCTAGGATTTCCCATTATGTTACTATCACCCAATTACAGCAACTTAACCTTAAAGCATCCAGACTGTCAAATGTAGAATTATTGAATTCATCCTTGTCCAGTTTACCCTCTTTAGATTTTGCAATTCTCATCTGTTTTACTAATTCTAAGAATTTGGATTGGTCTATCGCAAGATAATTACTACTTACTAAATTCTGCAGATTACCTAACATGGTTTTTCCATGCGTGTTAAAGTTAACTGGGATAACTTTCATATTGTTTTTGAAATCTATTTTTTGACTGTTATACATTTTTATAAGATCTTCATAACGTGGGTCTTCTCCAGGAATACAGTCTTTTAATGCTCTAATGAACTCTGGTCCAGAACCATCAATCCATATCTTGACAGGTTTATATCTGTGAATAAGATCTAATGCTTCAGATATTGCAGTATCGAAGTCTGTTCTTTCGAGTTCGTTACAGTACACAACTTCTATTATGTCACCACTTTTACTGGTTCCATCTTGCACTAGTTCAGGATGTTGTGCAAGTCTAGTAACACAGAAAGCAAATTTAGAACTTCCCCAACCAGGATCTATTCCTAGACTGTAATCAGTGTTTTTGAAAATATTACCAGGATCATATTTTATTTGTGTACAATAATCTATCTTCTCTGGTAGGAAACAATTTCCAAGACCATATCCATATACTAAATTATATTCTCTTTCAAAACTAGGACTTTTCTTAGCGTTCTCTATTTCTTGTACTGAATATATTTTGCCAAGACCAACAGTATAATCTAAAAATATCTTTTTGTATATTGAATTCATGTCTAGTTCTATTTGCTCAAATAATCCTCCTGGAGCGTTAGGAGTTGATACCATAACTATGATAGGATCACTTTTTGCTATATACCTGTGACTTACATCAATAACGTTTTGTTGTTCTCCTATTCTAAAAAAGTCTGCCTCATCTATGAATATGGCCTTCACAGAAGTTAATGATCTCATAGAATCAAGGTGATTAGAAGGAAATGCTTCAATTGTGCAGCCATTTAATTCCAATACTGTTTCTTTAGATGAAAATGTTATTCCAAGTTTATTTTCAAATAATTGCTTTAGTCTTCTAACAAGTTTAATTGAAATATCTATATTTGGTCCAGTAACAATACACATTTGTGTATTTTGATAAGTATCATCTTTTAAACAAAGCCAAGCCATATATCTAAGAAAGAATTCTGTTATTCCAAGACCAGTTGCTTTTTTAATCCATAGATATTTACTTCTATTTTTAGAATGAGGATTTAATATTTCAAATATTCGTTGTTGGTAGTAGAACAGAGGTTTCTCTACTCCATCTTTAGTTGGCAGTCCAATAATATGATTAAAACAGCAATTTCCTTTCGTTACTAGATCCTGTATCTTATGTTCTTCAGTATTCCAGATCCAGAAAGGCAAACCTTTCAACTCTTCTAATTTCTTAGAATGTTCGGTTGAAAGATTCTTCTTTTGATCTTGTGATACTATTATCCTCTTTAGATCCTTGAATGTCAAATATTTTATCCTCCTTATTATTTTCTAATTTGCTAGAAGTAAAATCATCAATTTTTGCTGATTTATTTTTTAACTCTTCTTTAGACTCATTTACAAATTCTAGTGCATCTTTTATTAATTCAGAATTAGTCAATAAATCCATCTTCGTTGAATAACAGTCTTTAGCCAACGAAAGACATTGTAGTTTCTCTCTATGGTCATCAGTATTCTCCGATATGGTCCAGGCCTGATTGATTATTTGTGTTATTCCTTTCACACATTGTTCATATTCATAAGGCAATCTTTTTTCTATATGGTGTCTTAAATTTTCTTGTGCATTATTTCTTAAAAATGAGATATCTCTACTAATTGTTGATTTTGGAATATTTAGAATTTTGGATATATCTGCTTGACTGTTGCCTTTAGTAGATAGGTCAAAGACTTTGTTACGTCTCCATTCTACCTGATGTTGTCCCATTTTCGTGCTTATTCTCCCATATTCCTGTGCTTGAAATTTCAGGTGTTCCATTTTTATCCTTCTCTTGTACGTTCTCATCGATGTTATCGATTTTGCTTAGAATCGACAAGAATGGGCTTCTTTTGGCAAAAGAAAGCAGAATTGGGCTTGGTTTGTTGTCGATTGGGGTAGAGAAGCCTACGGCATATTTGTCAACAAACTCTCCTATAGTGATAAAATTAGTATTTCCTTCATTATTTCTCTCTTCTGATGCTTGATTATTATCCAAAATCCAAAACTTTTCCTTATCTTCAATGTAATCAAATAGTGGATAACTTGTCTGGTCCAATCGATAACGAAGTAATCTCATAATTGCACAGAAAATCCACTCTTTTGATGTATTTTGTATAATTTTTTCATAAATTGTTGACTTTTGTTGTGAGACCTTGTCGATTGGACTCATAATCGATGAGATCGACAAGGATTCTGTAACAAGAGGATAATAGATATATTGTCTGCTATGGATTTTGGATTCGGTATAATCTATTAATCCTTCATTGATAAACTGGTTGAGATATGTACGTTTAAGATTATCTGTTGATATTGGCTTACCTTTCTTTTCTTTAAAGAATTCACAGAGTTGTTTGGTTGTAACTGCAATAATTTCTTCAGTTTTAGAATTATCGATATTTGAATCTGGTTCTGTCTTTGCTTGATAACATAGAAGAAATATTTCATTATAGAACTCTATCTTGAATTTTGGAATACCATCAAAGTTTTGTGTAATAGATAAAACTTCCTTTAGGTCTGATATGTCCGCAATTATAGAAGTTTCTCCTTCTATGTTCATCATCATTCTTTGATTATTTTTTACAATGGGAACTACATTCAAAAGAGAAAATAATTTCTTTGCAAATCGAACATCTGTACCTTTGTTTGCTGGCAATATCTTTTGTAGTAAATCATGATATGGAATCCAAAGTGATATTTTGTTATTATTTCCATTTTTCTCTTTTAATTCATTTATCTTTTGTTTTAAAAGTAGAACACATTGTTTTGTTGTATTTACTTGATCTTCTGAAATTATTATCTGTTCCTGAATTATGTTTGGAAGACCTTTAGTCTTTGCTATTAATTGGTTAGATTCTTGATACTTTTGAGGGATCATATTAGGAGATGTTACTAATAGTCTACTCTTTATTTCAGACCATATCTCCCACTTTGATTCGTCTTTTGCACTACAGAATATACAAGAAGGCCAACCCCTTACAACTACATCTTTGGTCTGAATTCCTCCTTTTTCTGTAGTATTTACATAAGGAAATTCTATCTCTTTCTTATCATGTGACAAAATAGGCTTAAGCAGATTCCATAACTCGTGATGAGGTGGTTCCAAGAATACTAAAATTTTGCCGGTTAAATCAATCAAAGTCTTTGAATTTTCATATAGAGAAATTATATCTTCATCTATCTTTTGAATTTCTTCATTAATTTCTGTTTTTATGAATCTATCTCTTTCCATACTTTTCTTGTTTGTTAATTCTCTAGCCTTTTTCTTTAATTCATTTAATTTATCTTCTATCGGTGTTCCATCAATTTTATCTATTAGTGTACCTCTTTGACGGACAAGTACTTTTGTAGACATCTGTCCGATATACAGGACATCTTCATCTGGAAAATATTTTAGAGATTCTACAATAGGATAAGTCTTGCCTTCACTTGTAGGTGCTAAGACTCCAAGATTCAAAGGATCATCTTCAATATAAGAACTGTAAGCAGTATACACTATTTGTCTAATTAGTGCATCTTCTGACTTTACCGTCTTTTTTACTGACTTTACAATATATTCTATGAAATCATCACTTTCTATTTTTGATTTTAATATATGTTCATTTATTTGAGAATCTTCTTGTTCTTTTTCAATTTTTGTTAAATTTTGTGAATCTAATAATCTCTTTTCTGTATCTTCTCGATTGAAATTTTCATAATAATTCGTTATACTAAAATCACCTCCAATCTTGAAGAAAGAGAATCATGATATAGTTTGAAATTAATATCCTCAAAGATTCTCGCAACTGCTTGTTTTACAACATATTTAGCATCATCAGGATCCATAGAATCTAGAACTGCTAACACTTCTGCAGATAAATCAGAAAGATGTATTTTGAATGGTGGAATATCTTTTTTTTGGAATAATCCAAGTTTCTGATAAAAGTATACTTTGTAAGGATATTTTCTATCGTCAATTAATTTAGTTTGAATAGATTCTAGATTATCGGGATCAATAGAAAAATCTAGTTCATGTTCATAGTCATAATACATCTGATTTTTAGGTCTTGTCTTCTTAAGTTCTCTTATTTTGTCAAGATATTTTTCTTTGTCTAAAGGAATTTTTACTAAATTAGCCTTTATCAATTCTATTGCTGCTGATTGTGTATATAGTGGAAGGTCTTCTAATTCTAGAGAAGTCACTTCTTAGAATCACCTGTATTCTTATTAAGAAAGGAAATAGGTTCAAAAATGCCCAGTAAATAATTTAATCGACTTGTAGAAATTCCCTCTAAATCACAGTTATCAATACAAAAATTTTTGATTATATTTTTTCTTGTTAACTCAGTTTTATTTTCTAGGTAATTGATAATATTGTTAAGAATGATGGCACAATCTCGTAATCCCACAGGACCAGATTCCCAACAGCCTCTGAAGTCATCACTATATTTTTTATAAACAGGATCTGAATTAAGATCAATAAATGAATTAGGAGAATATGATTCGTTTAACAATTCTTAAAATTTCCTGATTTTAAAAGTAAAGATTCTAAATTGTTAATTTGGCTTCTAAGATTGGCTATTGCCTTTTGAGTTGACTTGATTTCTTCTTGTGTTTCCTTCTGTGAATTTAATAACTTGAGAAATATGGGATTTTGATCACAAATAATGGGATCATAGCATTCAATGAATTTATAATTAGGTTTACTCATTTCGTGGGATCTCCTTATCGTGTCTATGGCATGAGCAACAACACCATATTTCATGGTCTATCCAACAATTAGTCCATTTCCTTTTACAGATAGATCCATGTCCAGAAGGACACGAATCCAAAATCCATGTTTCCAGTAGTGAAGTCATTGTGTAATACTCTCCTTTTTTTTGGATGATTCAATGAGTTTTTGTATAACTGAATCAAAACTATCATGTAGATTTCCGTAACATGCAAGTTGGTCATGCGTTGATTTTGTTATTCTAATTGTTTTATATTTTGTAGACAAATTAGATATACAGTACAAATTAGCAATATTAAAATGTGGAATAACTTCGTCGTATATATATAGAATGAGGAGTGATGCAGAAGTTAATATAAATAAAATTAAAAGCATATTATCTAAAGATAGAATACCATATTCAAACAAAGAAATTTGTAAAGAAACAAAACTAGGAAGAGATACAGTCAGAAAATACTTGGACATATTAACTAAGCAAGGAGTAGTCATAATTATTAAAGGAAAACATAAAACTCATGTTAAATATAAAATAGCAGATAATGTTAATCCAGAATTAGTTGAATTTGAAGCATATTCTAAAATCTTTGAACTTAATCAATTCAATAATATTTTCAATTACACGAAGAATTACAAAAAACTAAATAAGTTTATGAATATGGAAATTAAAGAAGATGATTTATTCAATGATCACAAATTATCTGATCAATTAAGATTATATGATTTTATAAATAAAGTTGGAGCCTATGCTGTGTATTTATTCATCAACATATTAGATTCTGGGAAATTGTCAATAATGTCTGGACCAATCAAGTCTAAAAATATAAAATTGATAAAAAAGGAAAAAGAAACACTGATACAAAAATGGATTAGTAATACTATAGATATTAATTTTATCTTTAAACAATTTTGCAGATTAGAATTTGTCCGTCGTGGATTAAAATTAGATTATCCAATAACTAATTCATATGAGAATATACAAAACACTATAAGAGAAATGAGATTTAATGACTTAAACGAAGAAGATAAAGAACGTTTTAAACATGATCTCAGTTTTCGTAAGGATATTGAAATGAAAATAGGAAAATCGGCAAAGGAACAATTTGAATATTTTCAAAATAGAAATAACTTGGAAGATTATGATATGATCAGGACAGACCATAACTATCTTGTGCAGATATTCAAAGATGCTTATCCAGAAATATTTGAACGTCTCGAAAAAAGAAAAGAGAAAAAACGAAAATATTGGATAAAAAGAAAAGAAATTCAACAACAACTAACACAACAGGAAAAGAACTTGGAAGAAAATAAAGATGATGAACATATAAAAGAAAATATCAAATCTTTGAGAAAGGAATTATCTAATCTAAGAAGAAATAAGATCTATTATAATTAGTCAAAATGACTATATTAGACTATATTTCCTTAATCGGTTATGGACGGCAACAATAAAGAAGAAAGTAACTATCATGATTGTATCTATGGTGTGGATCCTTGTGTGTTTAAGCACAAGGCCACAAAATAATAATTAATGAAAATATAGCCAACAAACCTCATAAGTATTTATTAGAGATAAATAAAAAATTATCGTTTAAATATATGTTGGGTATCAATAGTAATAATTATTCTTATTCATCGAGAATTTTAATTTATGGTACCACGATTTCGATAATCTCACTCTTTTTATTATTTTTATTGAATTCTGGAAATATCATAGTATTTGGTCAACAATCAATTACTGAAGTTGAAAATCCAATTATCAATATAGTGATTGCAGGAGATTTCTACTGTAACGATGAAACAGAAGATATTATTGAAGATATTATTGATTTTGATCCAGAATTAATAATTACTACAGGGGATCATGTTAAAGACGAAAAATCTGCAGATTGCTGGATTGAGATGACAGAAGAAATAAAAGAGAAAATAAAAATTGCAATAGGAAATCATGATACAGAATTTTCAAGTATCTATGATCAACTAGTTAATTACCATAATTTACAAAATCCCTATTATTCACATGACTTTAAAAACATCCATTTTATTAGCATGTCAACTGAACATCCTTTCGAAGAAGGTAGCGAACAATATGAATTCATAAAAAATGATTTAGAAAATATACCTAACAAATCATCTATTAATTGGATTATTGTTCATCTCCACAACCCGTTTTATTCAACTCATCTTGATTTAGGAGGTGCAGAAAAACTACGCGATACATTTTTACCATTGTTTGAAAAGTATGGTGTAGATTTAGTATTCTCTGGACATAATCAATACTATGAGAGAACCTATCCTATACTTTACAATAAAGAGGTAGAAAGTATAACCGATAAAAGAGAAGTACCTGAACCTATTGTTACTGATACCTCGTCAGAAAATTATGCAAATCCACTAGGTATAATATTCTTCACTGTAGGTACGGGAGGGGATGATCTAGGTAATCCTAAATCTAATCCAGATTATTTAGTAATTCAGGAAGATGATGAATATGGATTTCTTCATTTAGTACTGGATAATGATGGAAAGACTCTAGTTGGAGAGTTTCGTACTGGAGATGACGAAGATGACATTGAAGATAAATTCGAATTAACAAAATCATGATTTTATATATTTGATTTGTTAGAATATATCATCTGGATTTCTTACACAGTCTCTGTTATCTTTTTTTTTAACAATAGTACTAAAACAGTAATGACCATAAAAAAGAACAATTTATGAATTCATCGTTTGATGATCTAGTTGATATGATGTACTACCAAGTGGACTAACTACACATGCTAGAAAAAAGAGGAGATAGAAAAAAGTATATAGATAAAAACAATATTCTTAATTTATATTTCTTTAATCAGTAAATTTTTTAGATATATTTTTCTAATTTTTTGACATCTGAAAATTAATATAACAATAAATTTCTTAGACCATACATTTTAAATATGGTCATTAAGTCCTTACTCTTCCGAGTTGATCGATGTGAGAACTTTTTTGGAATGGTATGATTCAATACCTGATTATATTAAAGAAGATAATGAGATAGGAAAAAATAATCAAGAAACAACATTATCTTTGACTATGGATGATAAAATTCATGAAATAAATTGTATATTAAAAAAACTTGGAGAATCTAAAAATGACGATATAGATGATAAAAAACCAACAGTTGAAGAATTAAAGTCATGGATTAAGACTAACCAATTATAATTACAAAAATATTAGAACATAAATAATCATTTATATACTATATTCGTATCATAAAATTTTATTAATATTCAATAAGTTCATCATAAGAAACACAATCATAATAATCATCATAATATTTTTGTCTTAGTCTTTTCGACTTTTCAGATATATAAAATAGAAAAAGTTTTACATAATGCAATATTTATTATATGCAATTTATTAGTTAAATAGAAGATCTTAGATCTTCTTGCAACACCAGTAATGGTTGTAGATAGATGATGTCTTTACCATCATCACCATAGTCCTCATCAATTCAATTTGCAACCATTACTGAGATTCTTCTTATTTTCTAAAATTATTTTACTGACAGATAAAAGAAATTGAATTTACAGTCTTTAAGAACCAGATCAATGTAATAACAATACCGAATCGAATTCCTTAATCTCCAGTATGTAATGGTTGCTGTTGCTGTTGCCATAGTTATACACAGAGCAACAACCATTACTTTTCTGCCAATTCTTTTTATTGCAAGGATCTATTATCTTGCACCAATTCTCCTAAAGAAAATCCATCTACTGATTCCATTTT
>JBNAIF010000052.1:0-17389 GCA_050043595.1 Nitrososphaeraceae archaeon
TCTTTATTTATTTCTTTTTTTTTACTTCACTACTATACATTCATAATCA
This sequence comes from Nitrososphaeraceae archaeon, assembly GCA_050043595.1. Lineage (GTDB taxonomy): Archaea > Thermoproteota > Nitrososphaeria > Nitrososphaerales > Nitrososphaeraceae > TH1177. Next base: position 50 of record JBNAIF010000052.1, read on the forward strand.
CTTTATCTATGATACTTTTAATTATAATTTACAATTCTAAAACAAAGAAAAATAAATGGCGTTCAGTAACATTAGGTTCAATCAGATGTTTAAACATATTTCTAGGTACTAGTATTTCTATTTTTAATTTGAATTATAATTTGTTACCATTTATTATAATATTGACTGTTACATTTTTTTACATTTTTTCCATTTCTATGTTAAGTAGGGATGAATCCAAACAAATTAATCAAACCAATACGGTCCGTTCAAGTTTTATTATTATCTATGTTATAATATTTTTTACATTTATATCAATATTATTTGGAGATAATTTTTTTGATACTATTGCTCTTGTAAATTTAATCATATTTACTATTCTAATAATTTATTTCAATCTGAAGTGTCTTGGAAATATATATCCTAGTACAATTCAATGGACTGTAAAAAATTTAATTCTTTCTATCATTATTTTTGATTCTATATTCATAGCAGGATTAGCAGGATTATTTTATGGTTTAGCTATATTACTTCTTATAATTCCGCCAATTATCTTATCTAAGAAAAGTAGAGTAACATAACTATTTAAATTATTCAATTATTATATTTATACAATGACAAAACATGTTGTAGTTTTAGATATTGTAGGTCTAGAAGAAAAACACTTGAATTCTGGACTCGCGCCAAATATAGATAAGCTTTCTAACTCTGGAGAACATTCTAAATTAAAATCCGTTTTCCCGACCGTAACATGTTCTGTGCAGGCTAGTTTTTTATCAGGTGAATATCCAAATAAACATGGAATAATATCTAATGGTTATTTTGATAAAAATACTAATACTGTCTCATTTTGGGAACAATATGATTCATTAGTTCAAAGTCCAAGATTATGGGATAAAATTAAAGATAAAAACAATACATTGTCTACTGCAGTATTATTTTGGCAAAACACATTATATTCCAAATCTGATATAATAGTTACCCCAAAACCATTACATATGGATGATGGCATGATAATGTGGTGTTATTCTAAGCCTTTAAACTATTATGAAAAAATGACCTCTTTTATAGGTGAATTTAATTTATCAACTTATTGGGGACCTTTGGCATCTCCAAAATCAAGTCAATGGATTACAGAAGCTTCTAAATTTACCTTGCAAAAACAAAAACCTAGGTTATTGTTAACGTATATTCCACATGTTGATTACTCTGCTCAAAGATTTGGAAAAGAAAGTAATCAAGTTTTAAATGATATTAAGTTAGCTGATTCTTTTGTAGGTGATATTATTAATACATCAAAACAAATTGGTATATATGATGATACTCAATTTATAATTTTTTCAGAATATTCATTTAATGACGTAAAAAAGTCTATTTCTTTAAATCTCCATTTGAGGGAAAAAGGATTGCTTAAAGTTAGGGAAATAGGAAATAAAGAATACATAGATTTTGAATTGAGTAAAGCCTTTGCTATGGTAGATCATCAAATTGCTCATATATATACGCAATCTGATGATGATGATAGTATAAAAGAAATTTTGAATATATTAAAAGACATAGATGGAATAGATATGATCTTAAATAAAGATTCAAAAAAACTTTTCAAAATTGATCATCCTCGTTCTGGAAATATTATTATAGTAGCAAATAAAAATACATGGTTTAATTATTATTGGTGGTATGATATTGAAAAATCTCCTAATTTTACAAAAAATGTAGACATTCATAGAAAGCCAGGATATGATCCATTGGAATTATTCTTTGAACATAAAACTAAATCTATCCCTTACCAAACAGATTTAATTAAAAGTTCTCATGGAAGACCAAGTAATATTGAATCTAATGAAGGATTATCTCTGTATGTATCCAATAAAAAAAGTGATGTATCTAAAAAAGACGGCATCATTGATATTGTTAACCTAGGTAAATACCTACAAAATATATTTTAATTTATTTCAAATTGGTTGAATATTCTGTTACACTCGGATCATTTCTTCATTTAGATTCTCTGACCTCTATTCTGGAAAATCTTTCAGAATTAGGTTTCCATAGCATTGAATTAATGGGAAAACCACTTGATTTTAATTGGGATTATTTAAAAGATATTCTTAATTCCTATAATATAACTGTGTATGGTGTCACAGGTGTTTGGAATAATGTAGATAATTTTCCAAAATTTTTACTTTCATCACGAAAGGATATAGTAGATTATTCAAAACAATATGTGTATCAATGCATAGATATGTGTAGATATTTCGAAGCAAAAATATTTAATGTATGTCTTTTTTCAGATCCTTTACAAATAGATACTAATCATTATCTTATTTCAAAATCTGAAAAAAACAAAAAAATTAAAAAAAGCGCATTAATTTTAGATGATCTAATAAAATATTCAAATGACAATGGAATTTCTCTTTTACTAGAACCACTAAATCGATATAGTACTCCTTTTTGTACTACTGTTATTGACTTTTTAAAAATAAAATCTTTGATGAAAAATGATAAATTGAAAATTTTATTGGATACATATCATATGAATATCGAAGAAGCATCTATAGTTGATTCAATCCAATCTGTTAGACAATATTTATATCATATTCATCTTGCAGATAATAATAGATTAATGCCTAGTTATGGACACATTGATTTTAATTCGATTATTAAAAAATTAATGGAAATAAATTATAATTATAATCTGGGTTTTGAACCTATCTTTAATACGAAAAATTATATCACACCATTACAGAAGGGTTTTACTTTTATCGATAGTATGATACATGACTATGTTTTTGAAGCTTAGTTATTTTTAATTTTTAAATTCTTTTTAAATTTAAATATCATAATTTTTATTATGCCATTACTTTAAGAAATTAAATATCGCATTATGCAGTGTAGCACAATAACGCATATTTTCCATTTTTACACCTCTTAACTTACTCAATTCAACTTCTACTACTACTTTGCTTTCACTATCTTTCTTCTTTAGGTTAATTATTCCATCCACTAAATAATCTAAAGATGATGTTTCGGTTCCTTCATTTGCTAGTATTAATCTACCACCCGCACGTTCTAACCAAGTTTGCAAAACTCTTTCGTTATTGAGACGAGATTCCTTATCCATAAACGATGCTATTCCTTCCCAGCTATCAATTATTATCAAGGGCGAACGTACATCCATTAATTGATTTGTAATTCTTTCAAATAATGATTCAGGTTCGTCCAATCTTGCATCTTCAAAAGGTTTTAAATTGTCATCGGATTCATTAATATTCAGAAAATCTCCGATCCATTGGTGATATTCTAAGAGTTTTGTAGGAGAAATTCTTGTTGATATATAAAAAAAATTCCTTTTAATATTCAGTAATTTTAAAATTGTTAAACATAATGTAGTTTTACCTACTCCAGGTTCTCCTTTAATTAATAATGAATATGTATCCTTTCTTAGGAATTCCATCAATTCAAATGGACAATTAATTGCATCCTTATCATTCAATTCAGTTCCTTCCTATAACTTAATATTCTATTCTGTTATAATAATAGTTCTTACGATGACAATATAACAAATATCTTTAAAAAAATGCTGAATTTCTGTTATAATAATAGTTCTTACGATGACAATATAACAAATATCTTTAAAAAAATGCTAATTTATTAAATTAGTACTATGTCCATGGATTAATATTCTTCTGAAATCTTATTGCATCAATTAATCCTTCTGCATATCCTATACTTAATACTGCTAATTCCAATTTATTTTGCCTAAAAAATCTCTCAGCATCTATTATGTAATATTCTGCATTATCTATAACTTGATTCATTCCTTTATTTTTTACATTTTTGTTATCTCTTTTATCATTTAACATTTCTTTTTGTTGATTATTTAGTAAATATCTCAATTGTTGTACTGCTTGTTTTGCTTTAGGAATATATCTTTCTAACATGTTTACAGAAATATTTCTAATTTTTTTACAATTATCTGTTGGATTATCCATATTTTTATACAATGTAGTTAATGCATCTATCTCAGTGAAGTGTAAAAATCCTGGAATAATTATACAATGAGGTCCATTTCCAAAAGTTATCTTTGTCAGAGAGTTTATTTTACCTGATACAATTTTCTGATCTTTGCAACCAATTCTAGAAGCAACTATTATATATGTTTCATTATCAAATACGTTATATCTTATCTCTTTTTCTACATCCAGCAACATTTTAAATATTTTTTGTGGATTTAGATAAAATATCTCGTCTTCATGTTGATTATATTCAGTTAATATCAAAGAATGATTTCCTGCTTGTAAGTTATCAAATACTGTATTGTATACACTTATTGCAGATTGTGGTTCTGACATTATTGTCGTTGTTCTGCCAAATTTATAATTATGTAATCCTATTTCACCAATTGAAGAATATATTCCAGAAACTCCGTGAATAGTTTTTATATTTATTGATTTTTTTTTAGCTCTCACGTATAATTCATGTAATGTCGTAGCTATAAATGGATCTCCATACGTTAGTATTACTACATCGTTATTAGCTGATTTATTTAATATCTCTTTACCATCTTCTATGAGCCATCTAGGTGCAATCTTTACTTTCTCTTTTTTCGAATTCGTTAATTCTTTTATTTTTTCGATATCTGTATCATGTATAAAACTTGTGAATCTTTCTACATAAATTACGTCACATTTTTTCAATGTTTCGATAATTTCTATTGTAATTCCCTTATATCCATAAATACCAAACCCAATAAAAGTCAGCATAAATCTGCTTCCATGTCTTGGATAATTTATCTTTATCTTCTTTTTCTTTTGATGTTATGCAATCTAGACATGTGAAACAACGATCTTTTAAAAACTTCGATACCAGTAACATATTCTGAAATATTTACTCGTTCATCAATACTATGTGAAGAATGTGGATCACCAGGTCCATACGTTACCACTGGAATTTTTAGTGCATTTCCAATTATGTTCATGTCTCCAGTACCTGTTTTTCTTAATAATAGTGGTCGCTTTTTACAAATATCTAGTATAGATAAGAACAATGATCTAACTAATGGTGAGGAATGATCTGCTTCAAACGGTTCAGTAGAATCATCTATAGTAAATTTAATCTTGTGATCTTTCTTGGTTTCTGAAATTATTTTTTCAATTGAATCTAAGATATTTTTACATGTGTTATTTGTAGGAATCCTAATATCAATTGTCATTTTGCATTTTTGTGGAGTTACATTGTGGCTAGAACCTCCACTTATTTCTGTAAGACTACAACTTACCGAATTAGTTTTTTTGTCAGCTTTGTATGCATTTTCTATATGTTTATTAATTTTGTACCAATATTCATATATTTCTTCAATCGCATTCTTTGCCAACCAAGGAGCACTCGCATGAGCGCTATCAAGCACGTCACAAGTAATTTTGATGGCCAATCTTCCTTTGTATGAAATTGTTATATTTTCAATACCACTCGGTTCTCCAAATATAGCATAATCTGCTTCTATGTTATTCTTGACTAATTGTTTACTTCCAGTTGCATTACCTTCTTCATCCACCACTCCTGCAAATATTATAGTCCCACTTTGTTTTGGAAATTCGGAAGCTGCCAATAACATTGATATTAATGGTGCTTTTGCATCAGATGCTCCTCTCCCATATAAAAAATCATTTTCTATTCTTATAGGAACCTCATTTGGAACTGTATCCATATGTCCACATAACAATATTCTTGGATATCCAGTACCTTTCGTTGCAATTACGTTGCCAACACTGTCTATATGAGCTTGTTCAAATCCTAATTCATTCATACATTTTTCTTTGAGCATATTTGCTAGAAGTGATTCAGATCTGGAAGGTGTATATATTTCGAGAGATTTTTTTAAAAATTCAACAGCATAACTAGTTGATACCAATTTTTATCTTTTTATATTTCCTTTTTATATCTGATTGCGAAATCAACTATTAAATCTTGAATTTTTGTACCTGTAACTTTGACAGTATTTTTAAATTCAGTAGTATTATTTATTTCATGTACCAATAAACCATCTTTCAAACTTTCCATTAAATCTACCCCAACAATTTTACCTTTAACTGCCTTTGTTGCTTTTATGCAGATGTCTTCCAATTCATTAGTAATTGGACAATTTTGTGCTCGTCCACCTAACGCCATATTGGTTTTCCATTCTTTGGAATCACCTGTATATCTATAAATTGCTGCAACTACTTCATTATCTATAACAATTGCTCTTATATCTCTAGGAGGTCTTCTTACAAATTCTTCCAAATAATATATCTGATACAAAGGAAACATATGTTCGCGATCTTCTAATACAATTTTGGCTGCATCTTTATCTTTGATTAATCCTATCAATCTTCCCCAACTGCCAACGGTTGGTTTAATTATTACTGGATATCCTAATTTTTCAATAGCTTTGATGGCTGATTCATAAGAAAACGCAGACATTACTTTAGGAGTTTTTATTCCAGTATTTTGTAATATTACATGTGTAAATAATTTATTACCACAAAATATTGCTGTATTTAGTGGATTAATAAGTCGAGCTCCTAACCCTTCAAGTGCAGCAGTTGAATGTACATTTTTAAAATAACTAACACATCTTTGAATTATCACTTCATTTTTATAATTCGAATTTTTTTCGTTGAGATCTAAAATTAATTTTTTACAATCTGTATTAACTATGTTTACATTTTTTTTCTTGGCAGATTCATAAATTGCTTTTTCTTCCCATCTTATATTATCATATAAAAGTGTAAGAGAAGCTTCTTTTTCTTGCCACTCGCTCACTGTCCCCAATCCTCGCCTACTACCTGAGCGGGCTTTATTGTGAATCCATCATCTTCTTTAACTAATTCATAACTTGAACCACAATCTGGACAAGAAACTATTTCTCCTTCTATTGAATCTTCTGGTATTTTTATTTCTGCATCACATTCATTACACTTTACCAATTATTTTTCTACTCCTTACTGTTTATTAATACATCATTATTAAGTATCTTTCTCTCTAAGTGTTCGTCTAAATATAATTCTAGTATGTCACCCATTCTAAGCTCTTTGAGACCTTTTGCTAATTTTTTCGCTTCTTGTTTGCTTGTTTCCAAACCTAACAATGATAGTAAATATTCTGCTCCATTTTTTCCAGCTAATTCTCCAAATACAATTTTTCTTCTATTTCCAACGGTCTGTGGTTCTAAAATTTCATATGCAGCAGGATTCCTTAAAATTGCAGCCAAGTGTGTTCCAGCTTTGTGTTTATATGCACTATCTCCTACCAATGGTTTTGATTCAGGAATGTCCATCTGTGTATATTCTGCAATGGTTCTTGAAAGATCTCTTAACATATGCAATCTTAAATCATTATTATTTGCATTATAAATCAATGTCAATGCTATAGCGGTTTCTGCCAAGGTGGGTATTCCAGTCCTTTCTCCAAATCCATCAATTGTAGTGTGAATTTGATCAGCACCTGCTTCACATCCTGATAGTGCATTAGCTAATGCTAATCCCACATCATTGTGACAATGTACATCTAACGAACTTTTAGAATTATCGATTTTCTCACTTACTAATTTAACTAATTTATACATTCCAAAAGGACGCATGATTCCTACAGTGTCCGGAATGCTAATTCTCTCAATCCCTATTTTGTTAATTTCTTTACACATATCTACTAAAAAATCTGGATCGGTTCTACTTGCATCTTCCATAGTGAATCTTGATTTTAATCCATGACTTTTAATATATTCTGCAACTTCTATCGCTCTATTTTTTGCATCTTCTCTCGAAATTTTTAATTTTGCGCTAAGATGTATATCTGATATTCCCATATATGTGGCGACCCATTCAGCGTCTGTCTTAATAGCAGTGTCGACGTCTGTCTTAATAGCTCTTACATGAGCAAGAATATCTGCCTTTAATCCCTGTTTTAATATTGTTTTTGTGGCATCAAAATGATCTTGCGAAACCACTGGACTTATTTCTATTTGATCTACTCCAAACGAATCTAACATCCATGCAATTTGAATTCTTTGTTTATTCGTAAAAGAAACACCTGGATGTTGTTCTCCTTCTCTTAATGTAGAATCTAATATCTTTATTTTGTGGGTAATATCTTTAGCTTGGTTATATTGGTGAGCATAATAGTTTGGATCATCTGATTTCAGCATACTTCTTTTCACAATGTATTAATTTCGTATATATTATAAATGTTATAGCAGAAAATCCTATCCATAATTACGTTTTGATTCATATTTTGAATGATTTTGCAAGAATTTTTTTAATTTATTTCATGGTTTTCAAAATTATTACAGTATTAGTATCGGATACACCATTAATCTTTCTCACATCATCTATATATGAATTAATTTCTGAAACAGCAGGGGCGCTTATTATTACCGCAATATCATATTGACCAGTTATTTCATAAATTACATCTATTCCTCTTAACTTTAATAATTTATCCGTAACTGTAGATGTATCTGAAGTCGATGCTACGGAAATTAGTGTAATAGCACTAGTTTTTTCATTGTTGTTTACCTCAATTGTGAACCTCTTAATTATTTTGTTATCTATGAGATTTTTTATTCTTCTTCTAACAGCAGATTCTGACAATCCAATTGATTCTGCAATTTCTACAAAGGATTTACGAGAATCTTCCTGTAAAATCTGCAATATTTTTTCATCGTATTGATCTTTATTTGACATTTCTTCTTTCCTCTTCTTTTCCAATAACTTTGTCAATTATATCTATACTCTTTGACATTTGGTTTTCATCAAGAACTAGTGGTGGCAATAGTCTTAAAATATTTCTACCAGAATATAATGTCAGTAATCCTTCCTTAATTGAATCAAACAATATATTTTTTACATCAAATCTTAATTCTACAGCCAACATAAGACCTAATCCTCTAACATCTCTAATAATTTTATGTTTCTCTTTGAGAACTTGCAATCCATTCTTAAATTTTGTACCTATCTCTTCTGCATTTTCTACTAATCCATCTTCAGTTAATGCTTCTAAAGTGGCTATTCCAGAAGCACATGCAATTGGATTACCTGCAAAGGTGGATGAATGTTCTCCCATCTTCATACTGTCCATTATTTCTGGTTTGCAAAGAGTCAAGCCCATTGGTAAACCTCCTGCAATGCCTTTAGCCAAACACATTATATCTGGAACAGTTTTCCAATGTTCTCCTGCCCACATCTTTCCTGTTCGTCCTAATCCAGATTGTATCTCATCAAAAATTAATACTAAATTATTATCATCACAAATCTCTCTAATTTCTTGAATTACTCCATCTGAAGGAACAATTATACCAGTTTCACCTTGTATCGGTTCTATAATTACACCTCCAATATTTTCATCTATCGCTTCTTTAATTCTTAATGAATTATTATAAGGAACAAACTTGACACCATCAAGTAATGGTTTAAATGCCTTTCTATATTTCTCATTATACGTAACAGAAAGCGCTCCTAAGGTTTTTCCATGATATCCTCCATTCATTGAAATAATTCCTTTTTTCCCAGTGTATTTTCTGGTAAATTTTAAAGCAGTTTCAATAGATTCAGCACCACTATTACTAAAGAATACTTTAGTTAAATTTTCTGGTGCTATGTCTACAATCTTTTCTAAAAATTTTAATCTAGTTTCATTATATGTAGACATATGACAAGTAATTATTTTTTCTGATTGAGTTTTTATTGCGTTTACTACTCTCTTATTACAATGTCCAACTAACGCTACTCCATATCCTCCCATACAATCTATATATTCTCTTCCGTCTTTGTCCCAAATTTTTGCACCTTTTCCACTTTCTATATTTATTGGAAATCTTTGATATAAATTTCCTAGAAAATTATCTTCATTCATTTTCTTATCACCGTACAATTCTTGTGATTCAATGCTGAAGATATAGGTTCCTCTACATTTCCAGAAGCAATTATCGCTTCCTTAACTCCCATTGTTAGCGCTTCAGTACACGCCATGACCTTTTTCTCCATACCATACCCTATCTTGGGCAATGTTCTTTTTGCATCATCTAATGTCATTTTATCAATTAATTTATTATCTAAAATTAAACCATTTACATTTGTAATAAAAATTACTTTTTCTGCATTAATTCCTCCTGATATGTGTGCCGCTGCTCTGTCACCGTCTACATTCAAAAATTCGAAATTTTCACTTATTGCTACTGGGGAAATAACCGGTGTATAATCGTTTTTTAATAATAGAGATATAATTCTTGAATTTATCTTTTTGATTTTTCCAGTATATCCTCCATCTATGACCATTTTTCTTCCTTTATCGTTTATAACAATTAATTTTTTCTTTCTATCTGCTGTTATTATTTCTCCATCAATTCCACTTAATCCAATGGCTTTGATGTCATTAATTAATAACATTTTTACTATTGTTTTATTTATTTTTCCAGACATTACCATCGTATATATTTCTGCGGTTTCCTTGTCAGTGTATCTACTTTTGACGCCACTTGGAGACACAATAAATTTTTGCTCTTTTCCTAATTTGTTTCCTATACTAGTAACTTCTTTACCTCCACCATGAACAAATATTATTTTTTCATTTTTTATAATTTTCTTTATATCACCTATAATAGACGGATGTAATCCGTCTACTATGCTTCCTCCTATTTTTATTACTATCATACCGGTGTTAATGGAGTATATCTAAGTCCCTCAGTTTCCTCGAATCCAAACATAACATTCATATTTTGTATTGCTGAACCTGCAGCACCTTTCATCAAATTATCTGATGCTGATAAAGAAACAACTCTGTTATTTTCTTCATCAAGATCAAATCCGATATCACAAAAGTTAGACCCTATCAAAAATTTCGGATCCGGAAACTTGTACAATCCTTTTTTGTCCCGAATCAATCTAATAAATGGTTCTTCATTATATGATTTTCTAAATAGTTTCCAAAGCTCTAATTCTTCAATATCTTCGTTTAAGAACGTATGATTGGTTGTTAATATTCCTCTTACCATGTTTACAGCGTGTGGACTCATACTTACTTTGATATCTTTTTTCGAGATTGCTTTTAATTCTTGAATGATTTCTCCAGTATGTCTATGTTTTGCAGGTTTATACGGTCTAATAACTCCATATCGCATTGCATGATGTGTACCTGCGTTAGCCTGTACACCTGCGCCTGAAGATCCAATTTTACTATCCACCACTATGTGTTCAGTATCAATCAAATTATTTTCAATCAGTGGTTTTAATGCTAACAATGATGTTACTGCCATACATCCTGGACACGATACTAATCTTGATTTTTTTATCTCTTCTCTATGTATTTCAGGTACTCCATAAACAGCTTTTTCTAACATTTCTGGAAAAGGATGTTCCCATCCATACCATTTTGGATAATCATTTGGGTTTTTTAATCTAAAATCTGCGGATAAATCTATGATTTTAATATCTGTTTTATACAAATCGTTTATTATTTTGTTAGCACTCCCATGTGGAACAGAAACAAAAATTAGATCACAAGAATCTGTAATCTTATCAATATCCATAGAGGAGAATGTAATATCTATGAATCCTTTCAAACTTGGATGTACACGATGAACATATTCTCCAGATTTCTGTCTAGATGTTACTATGTTTACTTCTACTTTTGGATGTGTTACTAGTAATCTTAATAATTCGCCTCCAACATATCCTGATGCACCTATAACTCCTACTTTCATCGTTATTATAGACTAAAACTATTGGTGTATCTTATGAATTTTATTATTGACTTTAAACTATTTTCTATTATTTTTGTATGATTTAAGTTATATCTCTACTTTTTATTTAATTTTATAATATACTCAATAATTGCATTTGCTATATTCACATTTGAAACTTTGGAAGCTCCTCTAAATTCTACATTGTTATTTACTTCATGTACCACAAATCCTCTTTTGTTATCTTCCATCAAATCTATTCCTAGTATGCCATGTCCTATTACTTTCAAAGTCTTCGAAACTATTTCCTGCAATTCTGTAGTAATTGGAGCAATTTCTGTATGTCCTCCTCTAGCCACGTTTGTTCTCCATTCGTTGACGGCTGAATATCGATAAACTGCGGTAATGATTTCATCGCCAATAACTATGCATCTTATATCCCTTGGTGGTCTTTTTATCATTTCTTGAACATAATATATCCTTGAAAATGGATTGTCGTTTTCTTCCCTAGTTTCTATTATCATATTCATAATTTCTTCGTTTCTTATCGGGAATACTCCTCTTCCCCACGAACCCACAAGTGGTTTTAATACAAACGGAAATCCAATTTCTTCAGATAATTTTCTGAATGATTCTGAATTAAACGTAACGTAAGTCTTCGGTGATGGAATACCTGCCTTCGCAAGTGCAAGAGTTGTTTTTAATTTATTTCCACATGTTTCACTTATTTCGTAAGAGTTTATTATAGGATAATCTAAAAATTCAAAACATTTTGTTATGTGTACTCCTCTAAAATGACTTAAACATCTTTGTAAAAAAAAATCTCCAAAATCTAATTTACCTTGCTCATAATTCGAATTAATAATAATAGATTTTGCATCTATTAATTTAGTATTTATTTCTTTTTCAACAGCTTTATCATATATCTGCTTTTCTTCAAACCTGATCTTATCATAAATAATACCTAATTCCATTACATTTATTGTCCCCAATCTTCTCCTACTGATTCTGCTTCTTTTAATTCTATTTTTTCACCATTCTTGGATGATATTTCAAAATCACCGCCACAATCTGGACATGTAACAATTTCACCTACTACTGCATCTCCGGGTATATCTAATTCTCCTCCGCATTCTTTACATTCTGTTTTCATTTTTTTAATTCTCCTTTATTCTTTTTTTTATTTAAATTAATTGCTATAGAGTTTGCAGTAATTGATTGTAATCCCCATAATTTAACAAATCCTTTTGCATCGTTCTGTTCAAAACTTGATCCTGAATTGTATGTTGATAAACTATTTTTATACAAAGAAAATTCTGAATCCCTTCCTACTACTCTACATGAACCATTTTGCAATCTCATTCTTATTTTTCCTGTTACTCTGTTTTGTGTTTCATCTATAAACTTATCCAAATCATTAACAAGTGGATCTTGCCATAATCCTGAATATACCATCCAACTCCATTGTTGTTCTACCATATTTTTAAAATTTAATTCATATGATGTTAAAACTAATTTCTCTAAGTCTTTATGTCCTTCTATTAGAACTACCGCCGCAGGAGATTCATATACCTCTCTCGATTTAATTCCTACAACTCTGTCTTCAATATGATCAATTATGCCTATTCCATGAGATCCAGCTTTCATATTCAAGTAATAAATTAAATCTATTAACTCCATTTTTTTACCATCAATTGAAATTGGCAATCCATCTTTAAACTCAATTTCTAAATACGCTTCATCATTATTGTCCAATTTTATAAATTTAAAACAATCTTTAGGAGGTTCAGTATATGTATTTTCCAGATCACCTCCTTCTATCGATCTACCCCATAAATTAACATCAATACTGTATTTTTTAACTTCAGTATCTATCGGTATATTTTGTTCCTTGGCAAATTGTATCTCTTTATCTCTTGTTAAATTCAAATCTCTTATCGGGGCTATGATTTCTAGATCTGGATTTAATGACATTATGGTTGTATCAAATCTTATCTGATCATTTCCTTTTCCTGTACATCCATGTGCCACTATTTTGACATCTTCTTCTTGAGCTACCTCTACTATCTTTTTAGCAATAAGAGGTCTTGCTAATGCTGTTGCTAATGGATATTTGTTTTGATATAATGCATTAGCCTTGATCGATGGAGCAATATATTCTTGGACAAATTCATTTTTCGCATCTATATTGATGTGTTTTATAGCACCAACAATATTTGATCTTTTCTTTATCTCTTCAAAATCTTCATTTTGTCCACAATCTACTGTAACTGTAATAACCTCTAAATCATGTAGCATTTCTAAATATTTTATACAAACTGATGTATCTAAGCCTCCTGAATACGCCAAAACACATCTTTTCTTGTTCATTAGTTAGGGCATCATTATGATCTTATACTTAAATTTTTTGATTTTTAAATATATTTTGGAATTGATTTGTTAATGGAATACAATATAATGAATTATTCTTGAGATTTAATTTTTTTATATTAACTAGAAAATGATATATTTTTTTATTATATTATCTTTACCAAAGTCATTGTACAAACGTTATTCTATCTATGAAATAAAACATCAAGTAATTGAAATTTTGAAAAATAATCCATCTGGCATGTCTAGTGTAGAATTGGCGGATAATTTAAAAATTAATAGAATGACTATGTCAAAATATCTTAATATATTGTCTATTATGGGATTAATTAAAAAGAGAAAAATTGGATCAGTAAATATATGGACTCTTGAACCTGGAATTGTTGAAAATTCTTCTATAGAATTAGATTTTCTTAATGTACAACAACATTTTATTAATACTTTATTAACTAAACATAAAATAGAAGCACAAAAAATATTATTAAATTTATTATATTCTAATTCTAATAAGGTTCAAATTATAAAAAATGTTATAATTCCAACTTATAATACAATAAACGAGTTATATAATCGTGGTAAACTAGGAAAAACGGAAAAAATACTATTAATTACCAATTTATTGGATTTACTTCATATCTTTGAATTTAATTATCGTGACCAATATTTTAATATTCATTGCATTTTTTTATCTGGTACTGAAAATCAGGTACCAAATTCTAAAATTTCTTACATAGTTTCATCTCTTTTGGGTTATCAATCAACTTATTTGGGCAATGTTGAAAATTATATAGATCCTTTCTTTGATATTGATTTACAAAGGTTTGTTTCTAAAAAATGGAAAAATAAAAAGGGATTAAAAATAATATTTATTTATACCTCTGAAGAAAGTTCACTTCGATTTTTATTTACTTCAATACATTCTTTAAAATCTGATTTACATGACGATATAAAGATATCTTTATTAGTTCATCCCGATTTGCTTTCGGTAACAAGAGATTTTAAATCTGTATTTGTTACAACGAATTTAAACGAAATGTTATCATGGATGGAAAAAATCCATATAAATGCATTTTAATCTAAAATTAAACTACTATACTTATTTTTATGAAACTTATTTTAATAAATCCAGTGATATTCGTATTATTTTAATCTTTTATAATATTTTTAAATTATATTCAGGTATTTTGAATCCATATTAAGAGTCATATATTATGAAACTATCTCAAAAATCATTCAATACATGGGACGAAAGGGATGACCATCGATAACAAGACGATTCTATCAATTCAATATATTTTGAATAAAATGAGTTCAGACCACCTGTTTCAAAAATTGAATTAAGATTGCTTTATAATTGATAATGACCGCATCAATATTTCACGCATTAAGATAAAACAGTCACCGTCGAGATTCGGTAGAATCAGATATACTTAAAGAAATCTAGTAGATAAAGATGATGGAATACTGTGAACTCTAGTGTAATTATCATATTCCTCATTATACTAAAATATGGTTTGGTACATGAAGTTTATTTAGTCAAAAAACAGTAATGGTTGTAATGAATGTTGCAAAGATAATGCAACTGATGAAAAATTAATGGATGTTCTCTAGAAGTGTCACAAGTGGTCATGCTGTCCCACAACTAACAACGAGAACAAGTATCATCATGTAGATGTAATTATTGTATAACAGAATTTAAGATAACATCTAAAACATTGTGTAAATAATCATACATGATTACCTACAAACCAAATAAAGAGTTAATTTAAACAATGCAACAAAATGGTGAGAATGTAGAACTGAAAGGAAATTCATGGTAATAAACAATAAATTTCTAATTTTCTCTATTGTAATGCAATTTATGTCATATAGATTAGGTAAAATGAAAAATCATGGAATCAATAAATTAATATTTTACAAATTATATAAACAATTAATGGGAATAGAATTTTCTTTTCCTTTTTGTTTATTATCGCCTAATGATGATAATATAAATAATAACTTTGAGCATAAATTTCAATCTATGGAAATAAATGAATGTTTACTTGGAATTGGTCTTACAAACAATGGTTTAGATAAATGGGAATTGGTTTATGAGCATTGAGAAGCGAAAAAGAAATTCGAAATAAAATTGAAGAACTAGAAAAACTTAGATTAGAACATTCCAAGTACTGTCATGTACCCTTGGATAAATGTCAAGAATCAAAAGAGTATGACCAACTTATAGATCTACTGGAATGGGTTTTGAAAAGGTAAAAAATCACTAAAGATAGAAAATAAAAATAAGAAAATGAAACACAAAAAAATTAAGTACAAAAAAGTAAGAGAAATGCGTACAAAAAACAGCAACAAATAGAATAGAGAAGTAAAATATTTGAATTATCTACAAAAGAATTTAGTCAAGTAGAAATTAAGTAGAAATTGTAGGATAATACATCATAATGTTTGGCTATAAATTATTTAGAAACGTACATTCCTTTATCAATAAGGTCTTTATCTAGTCTTCTTTTCACATCTTTTTCTTTTCCATTAGTTAAACCACTCAAAGTATCAAGGATTTTTTCTATAGATTGTTGTAGACCTTCAATCTGTTTGTCTTTTTCCATTAGTTTACCATTTGTAATGTAATCTTGATCTTTACTTCTCTTCATTAAAAGAAGATTCTCGTTTCTCAATTTGTTTTCTTCATTTATTACTGGGAGATCAACTTTTCAAAATAGTCATTCAATAATTCTTGTTCAGTTGGCTTATAGTAAGAACTAGTATTCTTTTTTCTGCAGGCAGTACTTTTGCTATCTCTTGCCAGTTCAAATTTATATCATTCATTACACAGAATAATTTAGCAGATTCGTAGTAGTTTCTTACAGTACCTTCTGTTATCTCTTTTTTTTCTTACTCTAACATTTTCTGGTATCAAATAAATTTTATAAAATATGAAGATGTCCCTTTTACATCTTGAGTTTTTTAACAAATATCTTTGATGGTCAATCTAAAGATAATTTTGAGTCTAATCAAAAGTCAAAAAACATTTTCAAACATGAATGATATTTTTGTCTAGTTCCGTGAACCTTTAATGCAAACATAAAATTTTTTAATAGGTAATAATCATCTTCTTCTATTTTAGTATTATTAAGAAATAACAGAATCTATTACTACTTTAGTCATATTTCATATATTGACTTGAGATTTATATCGATTTCGATGTGGGCCGAAAGGGATTCGAACCCTCGACCTTTCGATTATCAGTCGAACGCTCCACCAAGCTGAGCTATCGG
>JBNAIF010000053.1:0-10471 GCA_050043595.1 Nitrososphaeraceae archaeon
TATGCAATACAACAAGTGAAAGATTTGGGAATAGATAGTATGTTAGGTGTTAATCCATACACTGAAAATGATTTTCGTTCTGGTGGAAAATTTCATTCTCCATCCACTGACTGGGATATACGAATGGGTAACATTCAACCATCTCAAAGTTTAAACGACTTAGCAAGTTTTTCTAGACAAATAGAAGGTTGGCATAACGGAGCACATGGTACAATAGGTAACGTATTAAATACTCCAGAAATGGGAAATCCGAGTGTTAATCAATTTCTGGCCATGTTTTGGAATCTACATTTTCTTATTAATCAAAAATTCGAAGAACAATTACTAAATTATGCTAATGCTGTTCAACCACAACTAAGTACAGCAAAAGAAGTCATAGAACATATTGAAGAAGATCATCATGATGCTGTAAATAGCATTTAATTATTTATTTTTATTATTAAACTAAATAAAAAAGTATTCAGATATCAATTTCATAAATTTATAGATTTTGATTAAACAGTAAAAACATAAAATTTTAAAAATATTGTAATTAAAGTTTCTAACAATAATAAAAGCTAAATATAAGATAGTAGAACCCTACTACATGGAGGAATCTACTCCCGAACCGCTAGCTCCGTTTGTAGGTGAATCCAACTGAACAACAAACTACATTGTTATGCTTTTGTAAATTTATAATGATAAATATTTTAAGAAAGGTTATTTAGAAACATATTATCGTATTTTCATTGATATTTTTTCAATATCTTGTTTGCATAATCGAGAATATGTATATCATGATTAGTATTTTCAGTTTTAACATCATCAATAAATTTATTTAATTTACTATAGATTTCTTCACCCGTTTCATGTTTTACAATCTCATCTAATGCATCTTTTTCTCCTTCCCTTATCAAATTTGAAATAGTTATAGAAGAAAAGTCAAATATTTTATCAGAAATTGTATGAATATCGTCTCTTCTCTGAATTTTTATTACACGTTCAATATCAAATCTTTTTCCTATCAAATCATAATAATATCTTGGTTCTTTATTTCTTGTCAAAGTTCTTTGTTTACAATTTATAATATCTCGGAATTTGTCTTTTAAATTAGAAACTTTTGTGTTGTCTTCATTAATCTCTTCTATAGCATCTTTTGCTAACTTTGTCATATCTTTTACAAAATCATGATAATCAGAAACAGCTAATGATATTTTGACATCATATTCTGTTTTATCATGAAATTGAATATCATTCATTCTGTCTTTTGTCATGTCATAGTCATACAAAGATGGAATTTGGTTTCCTGTTTCTTTATCAGGATGTAAATTAACTATATCTAACAAAAGATTTGGGATTTTGTTCTCCTCTTGAATATGATAATAATCATCAAATTTTTTAAAGCTTAATTTATTTTCCTTATCTAATGTAGACTCTAAATCAGAATTGTATTTTCTTGTCCAAAATGTATTATGTTTACTAATAAGTTCTCTGACAGGTGTATTGCTTAGTATTCCTCCATCCCAATATTTTTTTCCATTTATTTGCATATATGGATAGTTGATAGGTATGGCAGCACTAGCAAGAACATGTTTCAAGGTAATGTTGTTTTCAAAACTATCAAATGCTTCAGATTTTCCTGTTTCTATATTTGCAACAATCAAAAGCAATCTAGGATCATTTTCTTTACCATCAGTTTCTATACCCTTGGGCTTATTTCGATCATTATTGATATTGTCTTCTAATTTATTAGCAAATTCTTGAATACTATTTCCAAATGGCACATTGCTATACTGATACCATATGGCAGTAGGAGAATAATCAAAGAATTTATTGAAGATGGGAGTTGGAAAAGGAGAAAAGAATTTCGGCCAAAATACATTGGGTTCTCCATAAAATATCCTTTTTTTTGTAGAATAATATCTTCTAAATGATTCTCCAGATGCAACAGATTCGATAAAATTCCTAAAATATGGTAACATCAATACGGCCATATTTTTATTAAAATCCCAGATATTCTTGTATGCTAATGCAGGTACATCATAAAGAGGAATCGATGATGAAATTGAATTCCAAAATTCTATAGTTCTTTCTGGTGTTCCTTTCCAATATTTCAGTTTGTTTGATTTGTCTATATCATTATTTTTTCGATATTTTTCTTTGTTTTCTAAATAACAATTTATAATAATAGATGCATTGATTGCTCCTATCGACGTACCTGCAATTATATCATAGATATTCTCATTTTCAGGTAAATCTTTTTTAATCCAATGATAAAGAACATGAAAAACACCTGCTTCATATGCTCCTAGAGAACCCCCTCCTTGAAAAACCAAAGCTCGTTGAGGTTTCGAGTCATCCATTTTAGTCAAATGTAGAAAAAATTAGTTTACTAATTATTAATCTTTTTTGAGATTAATAAACAATATTTATTAATTTAGATTTATAACAAAATCAAATTCTTATATTCAAAAATTAAAAAAATTTATAATTTTTTGACGTCGAAAAATTACACATATAAAAATTTTTTGACTCTAATAGTACAATACTTTTAAATACAATATTTTCTTCAAAACTTCATGCCAACCGAATTAGAGCATCCAAACCCAGTTAATTTACATGTAAAAAAAAGGTTAACTATTGCAAAAGATACACCACATGGTATAGAAATAACTGAAGGTAAAATCAAAAGTATCGAAAATTCTTTTTTCTCAATGGAAGTGCACCATTCCTCAGATGATAATGAACCTCATTTAAGAATAAATGGAGCAGTCGGAAGTGATAATAAAAAAAGGACGATTTTAAATGGGAATGTACATGTAGGGGGTCATTTTGCATGTGCTAATAGAATAACTACTTCGTCTCCAAAAGCACATATTATTGCCGCAAAAGGATCTTTAATAGCATCACAAAATGATATTATGGCTTTAGGGCCTGGAAGAATTGGTGCTAAAGGGGGAGCTGGTGGTGAATCAATCAATTTTGCTGGAAACGCAACTATCCAAGCTGACTCAGGCGACATTGTTGCTAAAAAAGGAAAAGTTATAGCCGAAACATCACATATTATTGCCGCAAAAGGATCTTTAATAGCATCACAAAATGATATTATGGCTTTAGGGCCTGGAAGAATTGGTGCTAGAGGAGGAGGAAATCTTGGCGAGCCTGTCCATTTTGATACAAATGCAACTATCCAAGCTGACTCAGGAGATATTGTTGCTAAAAAAGGAAATATTTCTGCACCTAATGGAACTATAAGTGGCAAAAATATAGCTGTGGAAAAAGATATTTCGTGTTCGGGAAGTATAAACGGTGAAAAAGATATTTCGTGTTCGGGAAGTATAAACGGAAATGTAGGAAAATTTGATAAATTGTTAGTTCTAAATCCAAATACTGGAGAATATGGGGATGTATTTGAATGTCTACGAATAATCTTTAATAAATTAAATGTGCCAATGCCTGATAGTGACTGATTATTATGAATTATTTAATATTTACAGACTGGTTGACTGGTTGGTAGAAAGCATCTATTCGAGATTATTTTTACAACAATCAACAATATCATATTATACAAAATTACAGAAATTTACAGATAGAATTAACATCATGATATTGGGAAAATAGTTTTCTTCATCATCTCATTTTTCAAAATTTTAAAGTTCCTAACGATAACAGCTAAATACAAGGTAGTAGAACCCTACTACATGGAGGATTCAACTCCCGACGGGCCCGTAGTTTTCTCGGGTTCATCTATTTTAAATTATAAAACAAAATTTTAAAAATTATATCTACTTTAATGTATATAAATTCTGATATAATATTCATAAAAGAACAAAATTGATATCATTTTTTTCTTCATCTAAACAAGACATCTTTTTTTTGATTGCAAATATTTTTCTATATTGACATTACTTATTCAAATCTAATTGGTTGTCCAGGATAAACATCGTATAAGAAATTAGAATCTTTTATTACAAATTCTCCATTAACAATCACATAAGGAATGCCCGTTGTTGGAAGTCCATTTTCTCCATCTAGATAAGTTGCATTATCTGTTACTGTTTCAGGATTGAAAATAGTAATATCTGCTACTCTTCCTTCTTGAATTCTTCCCCTATCATTCATAGCATCTAAACCAGTATCACCAAGATATTTTGCAGGTAAGTAGCTCATACTTTTTATTACATGCATTAATGGGATGTTATTTTCCTTAGCCATCTTCAATACTTTTCCATGAGTTCCAGCAGTACGTGGGTGACCAGTATATTCTTCAAATGGTGCATCTTCTTTGAGCAGAGTACCATTTTTGTCAAGTCCCAACATACTATCACTTGCTACAGTTAAACCTGGAGATTTAATCCACTCAACAATCCATTCTGATGGACGCAAAAAAGCAATTATAATTCGACCTGGATCAATTTTACGAGTTTCTTTTAATTCTTCTTCAGAGAGAAATTTTCCTGTTGTTGGATCCAATACTGTCTCTGAAGCATTCTTTCCTTCTTCTTCCAATCTTTCTGGAGAAAGAAATTCAGTACTAATAAAATACAAACCTGCTACATAAGGATAATACTCTCCCCATGCTGTTAATCCATTATCTCGAGATAATTCTAACATTTCTGCAGCAAGATCCCATCCAGGATTATTTATATGTGGAAATAAAACAGGTGAATTCAAAACAAATGCATTTGCTATAATTTCATGACCGCCAAGAACGAATTCATTAGGAGGAGGATCCAATGCAAATCTAGTATGCACATCCGTAAGTCTATCGTATTTTCCTGCTAATTTTTGAACTTCAAACATTTCACGAGCGTCTACTCCATTAGACATATACCTAAGTGCAGAACCAATTCCAATAGCTCCTTCTTTGAGACCTTTATCTAATATTTTCAAAATTGCAATATGTTCTTCTTCATTTGGAGTTTTGATAGACCACGCAGCTTCATTTTCAATAGCAGCCTCTCCTATTGCATTTGAAGCATCGGTAAAATCTTGAAGAATTATATCACTTAAAACAACCATTCTTGCAAATAAATGTCCTACAGTTGTGCCATAATTCATTTTCCATTTGTCTTCTCTTTCTTTGTAAAACTTTTCTACATCATAAACACCTACTTCTAAATCCATTCCAGTAGTTACACCATCTGATATGCCAAGTTTAGTTGCAAAGGGATCAATTCCGTGCCAATGAGTGTCAATAAAACCAGGAGATACGACTAACCCAGTAGCATTAATGATTTCTTTTCCATTTATTGTTTCATTAGTCACAGAAACTATTGTTCCATTTCTTATACCAACATTACGTATGTCATCCAACATGGTTTCTGGGTCGATTACTCTACCATTTAGAATTACAATATCCATAATATCATTGTCATCATTATTTTTTCGTTCGTCTTGGTAACTAAATGAAATAGGAACAGAAATAATAGCAATTGAGAGGATTAATAGAATAGATAAAAAATTCACATTATTTTAAAAACTTACTAATACTTAAATTCTAATTTACTAAACAATCAATTAGACCTTATTTTTCGCACCACCATTGGTATTACTACCTCCTTGAACTATTTCTCAATTCAATTTTTTGTTAATATTTAAGTTTCCCATAATAAAAGCTAAATACAATATAATAGAACCCTACTACATGGAGGATTCAACTCCCGATCAGCTAGCTCAGTTTGTAGGTGAACCCTACTAAAAAAAAACAACTAATATTTTTAATAATATTTGATATATTTATTTTATAAAAAATTTTTATAATTAAATTTGTATACATTTTAAAATAATACTTTTATTATTAATATATTGATTCTCCATCAAAACAAAACTCGTTATCCGGACATTCAGAACAATAACCTTTGTCACCACAAATATAACTTCCAGAATCAGACGGACAACTATGATGACTATGACATCCATCTCTATGAGCAGATACATCTATTGATAACATATTCAGAGCTATCAAGAATACTATAACTAATATGATAAACTGGTACACCAAAACAATATGATTGAATTCATTGAAAAAGTTTACTAATCTTTTTATGGCTTAAATCGCTCAAAGTTGAATATATCAATTTACAAACCGAAGAAATAATATTTCGTAATATTATGGTTTTCTTACATTATTTTTAATTTTCTTTAATTTCCCTATTTTATAGTTACTTCACAATAATGTGCATATTTACTACTATGATCTTATTTAAAAAAATAATTATAACTAGTTGTGATATTAATGATATATCGTCTAATACAAAATGAATAACTAGAATTATCTTTGATGGTGGTTATCTTCGTAAAATTTGTAAACAGTAAAATTGTTTAATAACAAAAATATCAAAAATAAAACCATTATCTATTGTTGTAACAGATAAAGCATACGATAGCAAAGAAAATCATGTACTTGTAAGAGAAATTAAAAGAATTTAGTATTATATCTCCAAGATATAATGGTGTACCCATTTGGAAAACTCGAAGATATAGAAAAGAGATGAAATATAGTAGTTACAACAAATTGTCATACAATCAACGAAACAAAAATGAAACAATAATATCAATCATAAAGAGACTGTTTGGAGAACATATACAATCTAGATTGATAATAATGCAAAATAGCGAATTGATATTCAGATGTATAGCGCATGATCTTTAGATTGATAAAATTAGTTATAGTTAGATGGTTTCTACAGAACCTATTAATCAAATATCTTTAAATACATTCAGTTATTCTTTACTTTATGGGAATTAAGAACAAATTTCCAACAATACTCTTACTTGTAAGTGTATTTGCTCTGGCTAGTCAAATGTTGATAGGAAGCAATTATGCAGAAGCGGCAACTGTTAACTCACAAATACAAAAGGATGCTGGTCATATGACCTGTAAAGATGATCCTACTAAATTAAAGATTAATGAGTTTTATCTGGATGCAAAAACTAATGACGAAGGAAAATGGGATGGAGAGTTTGGAATAACTCAAGAAAGTCAGGGAGCAGATCTAAAAATAGATGAAGGAAAAGTTACTACAGACACTTATGAATTCAAATCTACTGCAGAAGATACGACTGGTAATTGTAATGATGAACCTGGTACAAAAGGTACATTGAAAGGATCGTGTGGAGATGATGTAAGCATAAAATATGAATCTGAATTAGGAACAGTGTATGAAATTAAAGGTAAAGTAACATGTACTCAATAGGTTAGGCAACAAGAATAAAATTAATTTAGATATTAATTTACCATTATTTTTTTATTTTTTTTACCATATTTTTTTCAGCATCGAAAAATCTAGATCATCAGTTATAAAATACTTTACATACTGGTAGTACTTTACTTTTGTAGGTTCAATACAGTGATATATCTTATTTCTTGATCTCTAGATATAACTATGCATATTGATCTATTTTATTTCAGTATTAGATATCAGTATTACTCCCAATGGACAAATTGTATATATGTTAATAATCTAATAAAACTCGAACAAGGACTATTCATAAAGATATAGATATCACTCTCAACCATCCAGAAGATTTCTCAGGTTCAATAATTTGAGTCAAAAATATAGTATAGGAAAATTATTGTACTTCATAAGAACCATTAAAATTATTTAATTATATAATTCACCTAGGAAGTAGGTACGAAAATTTTAAAAATAATAATACAATAAAAAGTTAATTAAATTCGAGATATAACATTTCATATCTTAACCAGATTTAGGAATATTGGTATGATATAACATCTAACTTAGAACACCCATAGGTTTCTGATAATCCACAACAATTGTTGAGAGTCCAAACTCACTTGGCAATTCTGTCGATGTTGTATTATCTGAAGTAATATTATATTTTAATGTCTTTTCAATAGTCGTAAATTATATTCACTAATTCTATTATGATGACGTCTTGTTTTCCTTCATATTTCTCTCATACTACTACTTTAGGCGATTCTAATGCACGTCTGTTCATAAAACAAATATTGATTTTTCTTCTGGTGGTGGATAGTAATCATCTTCATAATAGTAGTATTCATATTTTTCAGCATCAATATTTGCAAAAGATGTTGGAATTAACAACATCAACGTAGCAAATATCAAAATACTTATAGTATTTTTGTACATATCAATAACTTTATTGTATATATTAGTTTGAGTAGTTTATACTCTAAAATTACTAAGATTCATATTTTTTTCTCGATAGAATTGCAACATAATATTATGTATAGTTATGAATTTTTTGTAGCATAGTGAATTAATTGTAATTAAATGTAACATAATATAATATAGTTAACATAGTGAATTAATTGTAATTAATTGTAATTAATTGTAATTAAATGTTACATAATAATACATAATAATGACTGTTTATGTACTAATTATTAGGCACCTTTAAATATTATTTCTAACATTAAGATGGTTGATAATAAAAAATTGATGAATACAAATTATTTCAATAAGAACGTAAAGTCACTTGATTCTCCAGATGTTGGTCATGTTGTAAGACAAGCTCCAGATTTGATAGTGGTATTTGGAGGGAAGAACCATAGATATGATATTCCCATACAAGAGGTAACGCATGTAGGTAATGAGGTATTAATAGAATTATCTTTAGACGAAATTGAAAAAAAATATAAAAGAAATCGGGCAGACCCGTTGCCAACTAGTAGGGATATACCTATGTATAGATCTAATGAAGAGATGGATTATAATTCTTTTGAACAAAAATATCGTAATGCTCTCTTTAATAAGAAATGTATAGCAAGTGATCATTCTTTCGTTGGACACATAATGAAGGAGACAGATGATGCCATAATTATTTTTGGAAATTCTGATTATAGATATGATATACCTAAATCTCATGTATTGAAAGTAGGATCGGATGTGACATTGAATATTGATTTTCCTGAAATATTTCAATACAAAGTTGATTGGAATGCATCTTTACCAACTGGTGAGTCGTTAGAAAAAATCAATCAAGAAGCATATCCAGAATATTATCACGGCCCAAAAGACGATGAAAATAAAAAAGATCTACTTTATCCCAAGTAGGACTATATTTCTTAACTACTTATTTTTTAAATAAATGCTGTTCATAAGAAGTATTAATATATTTTTTCAATGATCAATCAATGTTGTTAAATACATTGGAAATATTCTTTTTGTATATTTGTTTCTTATCTAAAAGTTCAATTGTTGATCTCAATAATTATTATTTGAGATTAATATATTGATATCATATGAATAATATTATGATTAACAATTTTGATACTAATAATACAGAAAACAAGAAAAAAACATTACCAATGACATTCAGAATAGAGAAGAATATAATGAACAAATTAAAAGACGAAGCACAATCTCAAGATGTAAGTATCAATACACTTTTGAATCATATATTAAAAAAATATGTAGAATGGGATGTGTTTATGCCTAAAATTGGAATGATTCCTATATCAAAACCAATTATAATAGAAGTATTTAAAAAGTTAAATGACAATGACATAGCAGATATTGCAATAGTAGGTAAAAATACAGTCATGGACATGGCATTATTTATGAAAGGAAAGTTAAATGTTCAGACATTTTTATCTTGGTACGGAGCAAGATTGAAAAATTCGTGTATTGAAGTTAGACATTCAGAAGACATCGAAAATCAAATTTATGCTATAAAACATGATCTAGGTATAAATTGGTCTAAATATCACAAAAAACTTTTAGAATTAATTTTTAAAGAAATTTTCAAACAATCAATCGAGATAGAAATGTCAGATACAACATTAGTATTTAGATCCAAAAATTCAGACGCGCCTATAACATAATGATATAAACCATTTCCTTTATAAAATATCTTTAATTATGTATATATTTTGACAGTACTATTTCTAAATCCATTTAACAAATAAGACAATATTTTTCAATTATTTCTATTTCTTTCTCAAAAGCATCTATTTATGCTTCTAAATCTTTTTTTTGTTGTAATGATATAGTATTTTCTTCTTGTGCATAAACTGCATTTAAAGTTATAACGATAAGTATTGACAGTGTTGGAAGCAATAGCATTAAAGTTAAATTATTATTTTTCATAAAATGAAAATAAGCATTATGATATTTAAATTAGATAATTAGACTCGATGCAAAAATGCATCGTAACACGACGGACAAATTGCATAAATGTTTCTAATCATCTAAGAATTATAGTAAAAATTTGAGAATATATAAAAGTCGTTAAACTAATCAATCACAGGGACCTCCTTTTGCACATGAATCTATTATTAAAGTAGACTGTTCAAATTCCAATTCTATAGATGTTGTATTATCTGGAGTTACTACATCATACTTTAATGTCTGTTTATCAGAATTATAAACAGGATTAAACAGTTCTACTATTGCAATATCTCGCTGTACATCTTTTTCATCTACAACCAATACTGCATTTGGTGCATCTATTGCAAAACTATCTTCTCCAGTTGACCAATTGCCTATAAAATCTGCTGTAC
>JBNAIF010000054.1:0-2842 GCA_050043595.1 Nitrososphaeraceae archaeon
TGAAATCATATTATTCTTAGGTTCTGCAAACCACGATGAATCAATTTTTATAAATCCAGAACTATTTGATATCAATCGTAAAAACATACGTCATTTAGGCTTTGGAACTGGAATTCACTTTTGTTTGGGTGCTCCTTTAGCTAGACTTGAAGGACAAGTAGCATTGAAAACACTTATTGAAAGATTTGAGAATCTTGAATTTAATTTTGAGTATAATGATGAGAATAGACAGGATCTATATACAAAAATAAGTCCTCTAAATAGTTATTTGTTCCTTGGGCTATCAAATTTACCAATACATTTTAAATCTAAAAACATCTAATAGTTGCACATATCAAAATATACTAGATAACCTATTACTTTTTAGTGATTCTCTTCATTTTTTACAATTGTATCAAACACACATATAATTATTATATTTTGTCTAAACTTACTAATTCAATACAAGTTGTATGAATTAAGTCATATCATCTTTTAGTATATCATAAGAATCACAAATTGGATCATTCATCTGATGAGTTTGTGTAACATTGCTATGCTTAAATGTCCTACCAATAAAGAATGGTAACATCTTTGACATAGCAAAAACATTGATTGGAATAAATTATTCTTGTCATTTCTTTTCTATATACTTAATATTTTTAAAGCAATATGAAAAAAAATTAACAGTTTTTCAGATCGTTTATGAAATTATTATTCATATTCTTTAGACATAATATTAATAATATGACGAATTATGTTTATATATTCACAATATTTAAGAAGATCATAATCCGAAAAATTTAATTGACTAATATATTATAAATAATATATTATTATGATATTAAATAAGAACAATATAGATACAAGAATGTCAATATCAAGTATATATTTTTTCTTTGTAACACAATGCAATCACCCGATACATATACAACACAGTTGAATTAATAAATGAATTTGAAATATTTATCCATTGTAGCTGTACTAATATTTGTTATTAGTTCCAATATAGGTGTTTTTGCTCAAGATGATGATCAAACAACGACAGTAAAAACAAAAATCAATTTGGCGAATATTCCAGATATCGAACAATTCAATTATTTAAAAATTGTTGGCTATCTTAATGGTAAAGGAAAGATCAAATATATTGATTTAGATGAATTTTTCTTACCAAATGAAAATGAAAGAAGTAGTAATGATGACAACAATCTTGTTGTAAATCTAGAATTTAATAAAAAGAACGATATTTCAAGTGTAATGTCTGACGATGAATATTTCGTATGCGCTTATTTTATGAATGATATATTAAATAATCCTGTCAATGAAAATTCTATTTCCACAATTAATGAAATATCACTTTATGATTGTGATGAAGGAAATATCGGTGATACAAATAAAGATTCAGTTAATTTGTTCTATACTTTAAAGAAATACGATAAATCACTTTCTTATTATAATTTAAATAAAGGGATTAATGATCTAGATGAAACAAATAATGATATAAAAATTATAATAAAAGTTCCAATTTATGATAGTAAAGATATTGAACTTATGAATGTAGTAGCAATGATTAGAGGAGAATATCAAATTAAAACTATTGATGTAGACGACGAGTTAAATTATAAAAAAGATAGTAAAAGTACAGATAAAATGATCATTGTACCATTTATTTTTGAAAGGGGAACTGAAAGTGGAAATATCCAGAAATGAGATATGTTTTTTGGCTGTGTAACCTCCGATGATTTTCCAAATCAAAATTCTGATTGTGAAAAAAGATTACTACACAAATTAGAAAAAGCAAACAAGTTGTGTGCCAGGAAAGATAATAGTTGTTGAATTGTACAACAATATTGCCATCTTCATTTTTTTATTTTATGGCTAATAATTGTTATGTATAAGAATATCAAGATAATAAATTGATATTTCTATGATTTTTTAATACCGCTGAATTTATAACTATATATCTGTTTTATTATAGTATCATCTAAAATCTTATTATTTTTCGTTTAGATGGATTGTCAATGAAATTTCCTTTTGTTATTGATATAAATTGATTTTCGTATTTTAATTATAATTTGAATATTGGTCAAATAACGAGTCTTGGAATTTTTACAAATACTTTGCCAGTTGAGAAATTTGATGATTCGGAAAATCGTACATTCATAACATTCGGTACATGTGGAAGAAAACAACACGATCAAAATGGAGATCTACCGCATATTACAAGTGTATGGGATATCGGTTTTGGTTTTCTTAAAATTAATCTAACTGAAAATACATTGTTTGGTGAATTTTATGCAAACAAAATTACTGACAAAACTAGTAAAAAAAGTAATTGATTCAAATTATTTAGTCAGAGACAGTTTTATATTTTTCAAAAAAATGAGAGTATAAATCAAATACCTAAAGAGGAGGAGATGATTATATTATTAAAGATAATAATCTCAAATAGTAGCATCAGATTGTTTCACAATCGTTCTCATTTGGATTTGTATCTTTTTGTGTAATATTAAAATCTGTTACTATGTCTATACCACTTCCGCAAATGAAAACATCTTTGCCCAAACCACCTGTTAAAACATCATTACCTTTTCCACCAATCAAAATATCATTTCCTCTGTCACCAAATAATTTATCATTACCTGAACCACCATCAATTTTATCATTTCCTGCTTTTCCTCGTAATATATCTCGCCCTTCATTTCCATAAATCACATCATCCCCACTACCACCACTAATGTTATCGCCTTTTTCTTTACCAAAAATAGTGTCGTTTCCTTGTAGTCCTTTTATTTTATCTTGATTTATTGTTCCATTAATGTTATCAGAGTTTTCAGTTCCTGTAATGTTTTCGGCCCATGAA
>JBNAIF010000055.1:0-17688 GCA_050043595.1 Nitrososphaeraceae archaeon
TGACTTGATATCAATTAAGAATTGATGACACAAGTGAGGTGATGATACTGTTTAGGCTTTCTATAGAGACTGTGAGCTATTAAATTTTAATAGTCACGCTTTAAACTTACCACTAACGCTCACATGCTCATCAGACTCAATCATAAGCTATGGTGCATATTTTAGATGGCCCACACTTGATAAATTTTATCCTTACACTTGATATAAACTCTATGGAAAGATTTACTTGGTTTTAGCTGTTATCTGCATAGAGTGGCCATGTTTCCTCATTTAATTATAATGTATTGGTTAGAATTCACCCAGTGCCAAGGATTCCTTGTTATTCATGCATATATAAAACTAAAAAAAAAAAAAAAAAATCTTCCTTTGACACCTTTTTTTTTTACTATGCTGAATTGTACAAGAAACAATTCGGAAAGTTTATTTTCTGTCACTAAATACTTTATAGCTCGCTCTCATTTGTCCTTCGCTAACGATTACATAGAGGATACGGCAACCTTTACTCTTGGCAAAAATTATTTATTATAATATTACTATTCCCTGAAATGTTGGCGAAAGGTTTCTCCTATAAAATATTTACTGTATAGAATCCTACAAATACGCCTCCTCCCTAATAGCTATGCGGGATCATGATTTTATTTTTATTTATTTATTTTTTTTGGAGTGATGCCTTGAATTTTTCTTCCATGCTATGGGTGGTAGAGAAGGACTAGTAGATACTGCTGTAAGAACACAACAGTCTGGATATATGCAACGAAGATTGATTAATGCATTGGAACATTTGAAATTGGAATATGATGGTACTGTACGCGATCCTCACGGAAATATCATCCAATATCTCTACGGCGAAGATGGAATTGATCCCGCTAAAAGTGATCATGGCGAAGCAGTCAATATCTCTAGATTAATTGAAAGTGAATCCGTAATTGATGAAGGTTCAAAAGCTAGTGACGATGAAATTCGTGAAATATTAAGCAAATATCCTAATTTTAATCCTCGTCTTCTTACTAATATTGAATCTGCATTATTAGAAACTCGTCTAAGTACCCCAGGAATAGAGAAAGTTTTAAAGAAAATATCTGATTTAATTGAGAGAGCCCTAGTTGAACCAGGAGAAGCAGTAGGTGTAGTAACAGCACAATCCATTGGTGAACCAGGAACACAAATGACATTAAGAACTTTTCATTATGCCGGAGTTAAAGAAAGAAATGTTACCTTAGGTCTACCAAGATTAATTGAGTTGGTAGATGCTAGAAAGAAACCAAATACTCCCACCATGGATATATATCTAGATGAAGAACACAAGTATTCACGAGAAAAGGCATTACTTGTAGCTCAAAATATTATAAATACAAAAGTTACTGACCTTATAGATAAAACCGAAATTGATTATAGCGGTTTATTGAAATTTAGATTTTCCGACAAGAAATTAAATAATCGAGGTTGTAATATTGACGATATCTTTCAAGTATTAAAAGGAACTAAGAAAAAATATGAGGCAGTATTAAATGAATCAGACAATTCTATCAGTCTTAAAATGAATGAGGAAATAGATACTCAAACATTGTTGGTTCTTAGAAACAAATTGTTGAATACTAGAGTTAAGGGTGTTGCAGATATTGAACGTGTTACAATAGTTAAACAAAATGATGAATGGGTGATACAAACTGCAGGCTCTAACTTATCTAAAGTAATTCTCATAGATGGAATTGATATTAACAGAATAACAACAAATAATGTTTATGAAATATGGCAAACTTTAGGAATAGAGGCAGCTCGTACTGCTCTTATGAGAGAGATAACTAATACATTGGAGGAACAAGGACTTGAAGTTGATATACGACATATTATGCTTGTAGCAGATCTTATGACTTCTAAAGGATACCTGCAACAAATTGGAAGACATGGAATA
Source organism: Nitrososphaeraceae archaeon (assembly GCA_050043595.1). GTDB lineage: Archaea > Thermoproteota > Nitrososphaeria > Nitrososphaerales > Nitrososphaeraceae > TH1177. The sequence goes on from JBNAIF010000055.1 coordinate 1,913, forward strand.
GCTGGTACAAAGACATCTGTATTAGCTAGGGCTGCATTTGAAATCACAGTTCCAACTATAGCTAAGGCATCTATGGAAGGTCAAACGGAAGCATTAAAAGGAGTTACCGAAAATGTAATAGTAGGTGCTACGGTTCCGGTTGGTACAGGAATGGTTGACCTTTATATGAAGGTGAATGAAAAAAATGAAGACTCTGGAGAAAATAATTAAAGAATCAATATCCTCAAATAAATATAAGAATGGTTTGAAGGAAGTCAAAAATAATATCAAAGGTTCTAGCCTAATAATTTTGTCAAATTCATTAAATGATGAAGATATTAAAAACATAGAATCTAGTGCGCAAGAACATAATGTTAAAGTATTTAGACTAAATGATAGTTCTATCAAATTAGGTAAAATATGTCGCAAACCATACAAAATTTCTTGTATATCTATCCGTGGAATTTCTGAAGATGATATAAAATCAATATCTAAACTTTGAACTTATCTAAACTACTCTTTTTTTATCCATTGTTTTGAATATAATTTTTGATAGACTAAATAAAATTATTTAATCTATTAAAATATTTTATATTATAAATAATGAATTGTTATATCACTCAAAATAAAGAGTATTATTGACCTTCACCGAAATTTTGTTATATTTATTTTACTTACAACTGGGATAAATTGTATTATTGATTCTTTTTGTACTCTATCTTAATAATTAGATTCAGAAAAATATGTCTAACGATGGGTAGTTTTATCTGCAATTCCAAATGTGTATATCATCTACATCAGACCTTATGCCAAATCAAAAGATTGTTTTGATAAATAAATAAATTTCGACCATCACTAAATATGGAAAAGATGTTTATATATAACAATATCCAAAACAACCACATTTAAAAAATATATTATTGGAAAATATAGTTTTTGTTATTAAAAATTTAAATTGTACTTTATTCCACAGCATCTCTATTGTTACATGTGGAATATTATTAATGAAGAGATAGGAGTTTGCTAAAAAATGAATGATAGAATTAAGCTTACGTCAGATGAACTCAGATTGATTTCTTTATTTCAGAGTATAACTAATGCTACTGCAAGAGATTGTATTGTAGATGAAAAAATGGATAGAGTAATATTTGTTGTTAATAAAGGACAAATGGGTTTGGCTATTGGTAAAGGTGGCGCAACAATTAAACAATTACAAAGTGTTATTACACGAAGAATTGAATTAGTTGAATATTCAGAAGATGTAAATGCATTTTTGCGAAATATTTTAAATTCAAGCATGATTGATGAAATAAAGATCAACAAAAAAATGGATGGTACTACACAAGCAATTGTTGTAGTTGATTCAAAAAAGAAAGGAGTTGTAGTAGGAAAAGAAGGTAGAAATGCCGAAAAAGCAAGATTACTCGTAAAAAGGTATTTTCATATTTCAAGTGTACTAATACTGAGTCCTGAACAGATAACAAATAATAATAGTTATAATAACAATGGAATGAGTATGTGAAATGGCTAGATCTCCTTTAGGCCTATTTGCTGGACGAGTTCTTAAAACAAAGAGAAATCGTTCTAGATGGGCAAATAAATATTATAAAAGACGTGTTTTATTGTTGGATAAAAAAACTAATCCTATGGAAGGTGCACCACAAGCTCGGGGAATAGTACTCGAAAAAGTAGGTATAGAATCAAAACAACCAAATTCGGCAGTAAGAAAATGTGTTCGAATTCAATTAATAAAAAACGGAAAATCTATAACTGCTTTCTTACCTCGTGATGGTGCTTTGAATTTTGTCGATGAACATGATGAAGTTATAGTAGAAGGAATTGGTGGTTCAATGGGTGGTGCAATGGGTGATATTCCAGGTGTACGTTGGCAAGTTTTCAAGGTTAATGGTGTATCTTTGAAAGAACTTGTTTATGGAAAGAAAGAAAAACCAAGGAGATAATAAAATGAGTGGAAAAGAAAAATCAAAGATATTGTTATTCAATAAATGGGATACAGATTCTATAGAAATAACTGATTTAGGCTTGAAACGTGTAATTTCTTTGCATCCTAGTATGGCAATTCCTATTACATTTGGAAGACACGAACATCAAAGATTACGTAAAGCCGAAGTAAACTTAATAGAACGATTGGCAAACAAGTTGATGCATTTTGGGAAAAAATATGCCAAAAATACTGGTCGAATGGGTGGAAAGAAAGCTAAATCTTTGAATATTGTAAAAACTGCATTTGAAATTATTCACATAGAAACAGGAAAAAATCCTGTAGATCTTTTGATTCGTGCAATAGAAAATTCTTCGCCTAATGAAGATACTACAAGAATAGTTTATGGGGGTGTAGTTTATCATGTTTCTGTTGATGTTGCACCATTACGTAGGTTAGATCTTGCTTTAAAATTCATTGCAGAAGGTGTAAGAGAATCTACTTATTCTAATCCTCAAATAATTGAAGAAGCTTTGGCTAGTGAGATTATTTTGGCAGCTAATAATGACATGACTAGTCATGCGATAAAAAAGAAGAACGAACAAGAACGTATTGCAATGTCGTCTAGATAACACAATATAGTTTAACTCATCTCAAATCTATATGTCTTGTTCAAAATTTTATTTGAATGAAAGTTAATAAATAATGGCATTAATTAAACAAGTTATTATAAATGAGTAGTAAAGATACTTTTGTATTCTCTAAAGGAGCTCTAATGAGTACTAGAGCTGGCAAAGATATTTTAAAACAAGTTTTACTTAGAGAAAGAGGATACAAACAATATAATAAATATAAAGTCAAATATGAATTAGAATTTGAAGATTTTAATAAACGATTTCTCCTTTCTTTACATAGACGAATAATCTCTGATCAAAATCCTGGAGCTACAGTTATGCAATTTGCTGAAGAGGTAGGTTCACAGGAGATGGAATTAGACTCGTCGAAAATAGAAGATGTTAAAACTAGATTATCTAGACCTGAAATATTAGCTGATCGAGTTCAGAGGATACTAAATTCTAACTTCGTAAAAATGACTTTCCCTGTATTTAACGCACTTTACGATGGTGCAATTTCTTACTTTAAAGATGATATAAGTACAGACTTACGAAATTCCATTATAGATGGTCATATTATTGCGATTGATTTAAGTGAACCTATGGATAGGATAATGGATAAAGACGAAGATGTAGAATTTTTGGATGACTATCGACTAATGAATCCATATATTCTGGACATTGCTAGAGAAAAAATATCTGAAGGCGGTGAGTCAGTTCTACATGCATTTGAAGATGGCTTTAAAGACGCTAGAATAGGGCAACTCATAGATTATAAATTAAAAATGAAACCTGAATCAATTACTGATGAGCATATGATCGGCTGTTATAAAAAATATCGGGCTATTATGGGTACTGCAGGACGAAATATGGCATTTAATCAAGCACCATTAAACGAAATTTATAGTCTCGGAATGTCAAAAGCAAGCGAATCAGTAGGATGTGGAAATGAAATGCAAGATGCGATAAATGAAGGTTCAATAAAAATTCCATCATGGCCATTATACTATTCCCTTATCGCCAACGATGTACGAAAAGGTTTTGAAATTACACTAAAAAAGAGTAGTCTGTATCTGAATGAAGCAAAATTAGCGATAGAATTTTTACCTGAAGAATTTGATCTTAAACCATTTTTAGAATTTTTGTTTTTAACAGTTAGTCATTATAATCAATATTGGTATAATGATATTATAAAAAGGGATTTATTCAAATATTTTGAACGAACAATAAGTCCATTAATAGACAAATGATATTTTTCATTTTAGATCATGTATTGGACTGAATTTTATCGACCTAAAAACATAGAAAGTTTGATAGGAAACGAGAATGCTAGAATTGCAGTTATTAAATGGTTATCAAAGTGGATACCAGGAACAAAACCCTTATTATTAATTGGTCCTCCAGGAGTGGGAAAAACTACTATCGCGCATATTTTAGCCATTCAATTTAACTACGATCTAATCGATCTTAATGCCAGCGACTCTCGTAGTCGTCTCCAACTCGAAAAACTACTCACTCCAACTTTGGATAATAGTAATATATTTTTAAAGAAAACCATGATCTTTTTAGATGAAGTTGATGGAGTATCTTCAAGAGATGACTTCGGCGGTTATGACGTTTTAATAAAATTCATTAAAAATTCTAGGATCCCAATTATCTTGGCGTCTAATTCAATAAACTACAAAATGAAATCTCTCTCTAAATTATGTAAATCTATTAAATTTTACCCAATACAAAAGAACTTAATATTCATTTTTTTAAAGGATATTTTAAATAAACAAAATCAATATTTAAATCGTTCTGATATGATCAAAATTATTGATAGTAGTAACGGAGATATTCGCAAATTATTAAATCTAACTCAGTCATATTATTCCGGTTACAACAATATTATTAAACAAAATTATATGGTTGATATTTCTGATGGAATAGAAAATTATTTTAAAAGTACTGTAAAAAACGAAGCTAAGAAATCTTTATCTATTATCGATGGCTATTATTTCGATCCTAGATTTGGGATTTCCACAGAAGATCGTCGACGTGATATTTTACAAGCACTATTCAATAGCATAGTTACTTCTAACCTTCCTTTATCTGATCTCTCCTTATTGTTAGATTCTTTATCCCAGATAGATATTCATATTGGAAGAATAAGTCCTAAGCGAAATTGGAGGTTACTTAAATATATTAATGACATTGTGATAAAATTGATGTTTCCATATATCATTAATAAGAATATTAAATACAATCAATACAACATTAGTTGGCCATTAATGGGAACTATATTTTCACGAGGCCAATCAACTAGAAAAATAATTTCTGAGATGTCTAAACTTTTTCATGTCCAAAAGAGTGTATTTGGTGTGTTATATTTCCCATTTTTGCTTAAAATTTTAGAATCAAATAAAGTCGATCTATTTGAATTTATTCATGAATTAGGTTTAGAAGAAAAATATATTACTGTCCTCGAAAAAGAATTGTCTAGGTCGATCAGATTAACTTGACTACATCTGTTTCAGATTGGATTAAATTATTAGTAAAATTTAAGGGCCGTTGTAATAAATGTAAGAAAGAAATTAAACCTGGAGATTACGCTTTTTGGTCTAGGGATCTAAAAGCTATTCAGCACATTACATGTCACAATTCACAAAATCATGTAAGCAGTAATGCTCATTTAGATAAAAAACAGGTTAAATGTTATCTTTGTGATAAATTTGATGATTTAAGCCATCAAAAGAAGGAGGATTTAATGTATGATTTTTCATATTCTATCTTCATTTGTGCTTCTTGTATGGATTCACCTGATTCATTTTCATTATATAAATCGAAATTCCTAAAGAAATTAGAAAAAACAGTAAAACTAAAATCTATATAAGAATTTACAGTTTTTATGTCAAGTGAATATGAGCAAAATGTTGGAAAATTATTATTCGAAAAAAAAAGATTATTACAATCTCTAGAATCTACTAATAAAAATATATATCAAATAAATGCACTAAAAATAGAAATTGAATCATTAGAATCATTGTTTGAAAATTATAATCTAGGTATGAATGTTTTTCGTAGATCTAGGGGTGGTCGAAATGGACTTAGAGAATAAATCTTCATAAGATTATTATTTCTATCTATCTTACATTAGATATATTCTGGTATAACGTTTTTTTAATAATACTGTTAAATTTTATTTAATATATATATGTCATTGCTTTCATTAATTGTAAGGCCATGCATGAGGAAAAATTTAACAAACTATATGAAATAAAAAAATTAGCTGAATCAGGTGGAGGAAAAGAAAAAATTGATTCTCAACATTCAAAAGGAAAATTAACTGCAAGAGAACGTATTGATCTTTTATTAGATGAAGGTAGTTTTGTTGAACTAGATAAATATGTGGTACACAGACATGATGATTCTGAAACTAAAAAATATTATGGAGATGGAGTTATTACTGGCTTTGGAGCAGTTGATGGTAGAAAAATTTTCATTTATGCTTATGATTTTACAATTTTGGGTGGTTCGCTTGGAGAAATGGCATCAAAAAAAATTGTCAAGATCATGGATAGATCTATTAAGGTTGGCGCTCCAATAATAGGAATCCTTGATTCTGGGGGAGCAAGAATTCAGGAAGGTGTTATGAGTTTAGATGGTTATGGTGATATATTCTATAGAAATACTTCTGCATCAGGAGTGATACCCCAAATTACTGCTAGTATAGGTCCTTGCGCAGGTGGTGCAGTGTATTCTCCTGCTATGACTGATTTTGTTATTATGGTGGAGAATATAGGACAAATGTTTGTAACAGGTCCTGAAGTTGTTAAAGAAGTTTTAAGTCAAGATGTTTCTTTTGAGGAGCTAGGTGGTGCTGCAACACATTCTTCAAAATCCGGAGTTGCACATATGGTTGCTAGTAATGAATATGATTGCATGCAAAAGATTAAAAAACTTCTTTCTTTTCTACCTCAGAATAATAAAGAAGAGCCACCATTAAGCGAAGCATCTGATGACCATAGCCGTTTAGTCCCTGATTTAATAAAGTCATTACCAGAAAATCCATATCAACCATATGATATGAAGTCAATAATTGGCAGTCTAGTAGATAACGGAGATTTTTTCGAAATTCATGAATCATTCGCTAATAATATTATTGTAGGTTTTGGTAGAATGGATGGAAAACCCGTAGGTATAGTTGCAAATCAACCATTGTATCTTGCTGGTGCATTAGATATAGATTCTTCTAATAAAACTGCTCGATTCATTAGATTCTGTGACTCTTTTAATATTCCAATAATAACATTAGTTGATACTCCAGGATATCTTCCTGGAACAGATCAAGAACATAATGGTATAATTCGTCATGGGAGTAAATTACTTTATGCCTATTGTGAAGCTACGGTTCCTAAAATTACCTGTATAATAGGAAAAGCATATGGTGGTGCTTATATTGCTATGGGTAGTAAAAATCTAAGAGCTGATATTAATTATGCTTGGCCTACTGCAGAAATTGCAGTTTTAGGCCCTGAAGCAGCCATAACCATAATTCATAGACGAGAACTTAAAGATTCGGAAGATGCGAAGGATACAAAGAAAAAATTGGCTGCAGAATATCGTAATAAGTTTGCTAATCCATATATTGCAGCAGAAAAAGGTATAATCGATTTAGTTATTGATCCAATGGAAACTCGTGTAATGATTTTGAAAGCTTTAGAAGCTTTACATGGAAAGCAGGAATCAAGTGTATCTAAAAAACATGGTAACATAAATTTATAGGTGATATTGATTTGACTAAAATATCTAGTTTACTAATCGCGAATAGGGGTGAAATAGCTCTTCGTATTATCCGGGCTTGCAAAGAGCTAGGAATTAAAACTATATCTGTGTATTCTGATGAAGATATTAGATCAATGCATGTTCGCAAATCTGATGAATCATATCGATTAGGATCCGCATCGGCATCAGATAGTTATCTCAATATGAATAAAATAATTGAAGTTGCTAAGAAAGCATCAGTTGATGCAATTCATCCTGGATATGGATTTCTTTCTGAAAACGAAACATTTTCTAATATTTGTAAAGATAATAATATTGTCTTTATTGGACCCACTGGTAAAGCAATGGAATTAGCTGGTGATAAAATGAAGTGCAAAGCACTTATGCGTAAAGCAGATGTTCCTACAGTACCTGGAAGTGACGGAGTAATAGATGATATAGATGAAGCTGTAGAAATAGCACATGATGCTAAATATCCTGTATTATTAAAGTCTGCTTATGGCGGCGGCGGAAGAGGAATAAGACTCGCTAGAGATGAAAATGAATTACGCCAGGAATTTGAATTAGCATCAAATGAATCTAAAGCCGCATTTGGTAAGGCTGCTTTATTTATAGAAAAATATCTCGAGAAAATACGTCATATTGAATATCAATTATTGTGTGATTCTTTTGGAAATGGAAGACACTTATTTGAACGTGAATGTTCAATTCAACGAAGACATCAAAAACTTATAGAAATGTCTCCATCTCCCGTTGTAGATAATGCAACTCGTTCTAGAGTCGGAGAAATTGCAGTTCGTGCAGCTACAGCATTAAATTACCTAAACGCTGGAACTTGTGAATTTTTATGTGATCCTGACGGAAATTTTTATTTCATAGAAATAAATGCAAGACTTCAAGTAGAACATCCTGTAACTGAGTTAGTTACAGGACTCGATCTGGTCAAGCTTCAAATCCAAGTGGCTCAAGGAGAAGAAATTCCGTTCAAACAACAGGATTTAGAACTCAAAGGATCTGCTATCGAATGTCGTATAAATTCTGAGGATCCTTTTTATGATTTCGCTCCATCTGTAGGTTATGTGCCTGATTGTAATATTCCTAATGGTCCGGGAGTGCGTGTAGACACTTATTTATATCCAGGTTGTAATGTTTCAGGATATTATGATTCCTTAATTGCCAAACTTATAACTTGGGGAAGTAATTTCGAAGAAGCCCGAATTAGAATGAAAAATGCTCTTTATGATTTTACCATCGAAGGAATAAATACAACCATTCCAATTCATAAGACTATGATTGACGAACATGATTTTATAAATGGCAATATCTCCACTGACTATATAGAACGGAATGATATATTAGGTAAGATGATTGAACAAAGAAATAAAATGTCTCAACTTAAAAGAATTCCAGCCATTTCTGCCATTCTAATTCAATCTGAATATATAAAAAAATATTCAAAGGTTAATGAGTTGAATAATAATAAGAATAAACGTTATGGAGTTAATAAATAATGGATTTTAAAATAGAAGATAATGAAGATATGATAAAAGGTGATCTTCTAAGGAATTATGGATCTGGAAATATTTTACTTAATATTGATAATAATGACTATCATTTGCAACTACTAAAATCGAAGTCAAACGAATTTGAATTTATGTTAGATAATGTTTTTCATCATGTAAAAATTTCAAAGTCTGATGGTACTAGTTATACTCTTTTAGTAGATGGATCTATTGTCCACATTAAAAAACATTCTAAACTAACTGAAATAATTGAAAAATCCTTGCAGTCAAAAGGAAATATAAATCAAGCAAATAATGTTTCAAGTCAAATACCAGGTAGAGTAGTTAAAATACCCGTTAAACAAGGTGACGAAGTAAAAGAAGGTGATTCTATATTAGTACTTGAATCAATGAAAATGCAAGTATCAATAAAAGCGCATAAATCAGGTATTATTAAATCTATAAAAGTCGAGGAAGGAAAATCAATTTCTCGTAATGATGTGGTTGCAACAATAGAATAAATTTTATTTAAATACAAAAAATTATTTGAGAGTGTCTTTTATTTCTTGATAGTTAGGTTCTATCAATGGGTTATCTGAAATCCACTTATACTTTAATTTTTTATCTTTATCTAAAATAAATATTGACCTTTTCGCCGCATTATAATCTTTTAAAGATGCAAGATCTTTCATTACAATTCCATATTTTTGAATTACATCTCTTTTATAATCACTTAAAATTGGAAAATTTAAGTGTCTTTTTTCAGAAAAAAATTTGTTAGCAAATGGACCATCTACTGATATTCCAATTACTTGCGCATCATACTCTTTAATTTCATTCAACGAATCTCTGAAAGTACACATTTCTGTCGTACAAACCGGTGATTCCGCCGCGGGAAAAAATGCAAGAATTATTCTTTTTTCTTTAATATCACTCAATTTTATATTCTTCATGTTTTGATCTGGAAGTTCAAAATCTGGTACAACTTGACCTATTTTTATATTCGATTCTTTATCTGAGAATGTCATTATTCAATATTTATTATTAATCATAATAAAATTTTTGCTATCTTTGAATTAACTTTTAAAAGGTGTTATTTTCCTTAGTTCGTTTATATTATCTCTTAGTATTTTAATAGTGTTATCTATATCTTTAACAGAATTTTGTATTCCTATGGATATTCTTAATGATCCTGTTATTTCCTCATGATTAAACCCCATTGCTTTTAGGACATGTGATGGTTTCTGTTTATTTACAGAACAAGCTGATCCTGTTGAAGTATATACTCTATTCTCATCTAACTTTGTTACTAAATCTTCTCCATTGATTTTAAAAAAAGTAAAATGCGCATTATTTGACAACCTATTCTCTTTCGATCCATTTAGCCTTGAATTAGGTATCTTTATTACTCCTTTAATTAACCGATCCCTTAACATTTCATATTGTTGAATATTTTTATTCAATGTATTTTTAGCTATTTCACATGCTTTACCAAATCCAATGATCCCATGGACATTTTCTGTTCCCGATCTTAATGTTCTTTCTTGACCTCCACCATGAATTATCGATTTAGTTTTAATTCCTTTTCTAATAAAAATCGCACCGACACCTTTTGGACCATAAATTTTATGAGATGATAAAGACATCATATCTATATTAATGTCTTTCATATCTAAAGGTAATCTTCCAACTGCTTGAACCGCATCAGAATGGAAAATTATTTCTTTGTTTATCTCCTTAGTTAGTTTTAATAATTCTTTTATTGGTTGTATCGTTCCAACTTCATTATTGGCATACATAATACTTACTAATATCGTGTTTTTAGTGATGGCATTTTTCAGATCTTTTGGATTAATTGCTCCATATTTGTCTACTGGAAGAAATGTTATTTTAAAATCTTCGATCATTAAATCTTTGCATGTTTCTATTATAGCATCATGTTCTATAGAACTAGTAACTATATGATTTTTACATTTATTTCTAATTCTTGAATATTTTGCTACTCCACTTATAGCTATGTTATCCGATTCTGTTCCACCTGAAGTAAAAAATATTTCATTAGGTTCTGCATTAATTAATTGTGCAACTCTTTTTCTCGCTCTATGCATTGCTAATTTAGATTCTCTTCCATATTGGTGAACTGATGAAGGATTACCAAATTTGATACCTAAATATGGAATCATCTCATCTATAACTTCTTTTAGAACTGGTGTTGATGATGCATTATCTAAATAGATTGTTCTTGAATCAGATATTTCTTTCAAATAAACCACAAATTTCATAAATTCTATTTCAATGTAATTAAATTTCCTGATTTATATCCTCCAAAATCTAGAGCAACAAACCGAAATCCTAGTTTTCTAAGTTCATAATTTGCATTTTCTATTTTTTTTGTGTCAAATACTTTAGAAAGTTCGTTCTTATCTATTTCTATTCTAGCTATTTCTTCATGATCTCTTACTCGAACTTGCCTTAAGTTAAATATTTTTTTTACAATCAATTCTGATTTTTCAATTTTTCTTAATTTTTCAAATGTAATTTCATTTCCAAATGGTACTCTGGATGCTAAACATGAATTGGATGGTTTATCATGTACAAATAGATTGAAATTCTTTGCAATTTTTCTTATATTATTTTTATTTAATCGTGACTCAAATAATGGACTTTTAATTCCGTATTCTTTGAGAGCTTTTATTCCAGGTCTATATTCTTTGAGATCATCTATATTGGTGCCATCAAATATACTTTCTATACTATTCTGTTTGGCATATTCTACTAGATATTTTCCTAATTCTTTTCTACAATAATAACATCTTTGACGGTTATTTTTCCTAAATTCATTATCTTCTAATTCATTGTATTTTATAATTTCGTGTTTGATATCTAAATCTTTTGTGATTTTTTTTGCATCCGTAATTTCCTCTATAGATAACGTATTGTAATTTGCTGTAATAGCGATTGTATTTTCTTTGCCTATTGATTCTTTTACTGCTAATGCCACAACCGCACTGTCAACTCCGCCGGATAGTGCTACCAATACCTTCCCTTTCGTATTTTCTATAATCCACTTTTTTAATCTAATAAATTCATTATCTTTTAAATTCAAATAAATTATCCTCCGATTGTTATGTTACTTGAAATCTGCGGCATAATTAAATCTGATATTAATTTAAATGGCATCTTCATTTTGGTAGATATTTTTTTTAGATCATCATATTCTGGCTTAATATTTATTATATTGCCCATGTTATCTCTAATTATTTTAACCCTTACCTTAAACTCACGTTTATTTATTAATACTGGTAATGTGATAATATTCCTGGGCAAAACTATTCTATTGGTTTCTTGAATTCGTATACCGCCAGTTCCTGATTCTTTGAATAATTTGTCTATCAAGTTATTCATATGGATCTTATCTGATATAACTCTAATACTGTAAATAGGTCTATTTTTTTTAGATATTCCTGGAAATATGGTCACATCTTTTGCTCCTTCTTTCATTAATACATTAATCAAATTTCCCACTACTTCACCAGAAATATCATCTACATTCGTTTCTATTAAAAATGTAGGTTCTGATTCTATAGAATAATTTTTTATTATGTCTCCTAATACTATCCGTAAAACATTAGGATGATTTTTAAATTCTTTTTCTCCCGCTCCCAATCCAATTTTTTTTGGGATCATTTTTGGATAATGTTCTATACAATCATTAGTTAAATTTACTAATATTGAAGCTCCAGTCGGTGTTGTTAATTCTCCATTTTCACTACCATTTATTACTATATTTTTCCCCTTAAAAATCTCCAATACTCCGTTTGTAGGATTAGAAATTGTTCCATGAGAAAATTTTATAATTCCATTTCCTACATTGACGTTAGTTGATTGAATTTTTGAATCTAGAATATTTAGTTCTTGTAATGCTATACCACTTCCTATTATGTCTACAAAAGTATCTAAACTTCCAATTTCATGTAAATATACATTCTTTGTTTTTTTCCCATGAATTCTAGATTCAACATTTATTAATGTTTTCAAAACATTTAAAGCGTAACTTTTATAATTTTGTTTTAATTTCACTTTCTCGCATAATTTTTCAAGATTCTTTTGCATCTCATTTCCTCTTCTTTCTAAAACTCGATCCTCGTATTGAAAAAAAAATCTTGTTGCATTAAAACCATTTTTTTCTATTTTTTCAAACCTAGCTTCTTTGATACAACATCCCAAAATAATATCTTGACATTCAAAAATTCCATCTATTACCTTCTTTTTGTTTGCCCCTAAATCAATTAAACAAGAAAGAAACATGTCTCCAGAAATGCCTGAAATTTGTGAATCAATAACCGTAATCCTATTCATATATTATTTAATATTAGATGAACTATATTTTATTATTAATACTAATTTAGTATTGAATGATTACACTATCATATTGATCATATATCCTTATAATCCGAAACCCTATAATTCATCCTTTATTTATTTTCTATAGTATATGACTATTACTGTTATAGGTTCTGGAAGAGTAGGTGCATCAGTAGCACTAAATTGTGGACTAAGAAAACTGGATGATATTTTATTACTTGATATTGTCGAAGGTCTTCCACAAGGTGAAGCTATGGATATTAATCATCAACTTTCTGAGCAAGGAATTGATGTTAAAGTTGAAGGATCAAATAATTATGAAGATATGGCAAATTCTAAATTTGTTGTATTGGTTGCAGGAATTGGTAGAAAACCGGGAATGACTAGAATGGATCTTCTTAATAAAAATGCTAATATAGTTAAAGATGTTGCAACCAAAATAGCTAATTATGCTAAAAATTGCTTTTTAATAGTAGTTACTAACCCTCTTGATCCTATGACTTATTTAACTTTAAAAACTACTAGAATGAATAAAAATAAAGTAATTGGCATGGGTGGTATGTTAGATCTTTCAAGGTTTAAAAGTTTTATACATGAAACCACGGGTTTATCAAAGTCATCCATTCAATCTATGGTGATAAGCGAACATGGTGAAAATATGTTACCATTAACACGATTTTCTTCTATTGGTGGCATACCGTTATCAAATTTTATTTCACACGAACAATCTAATGAAATATTTGAAAAAACAAAAAAGGTTGCAGCAGATGTCATTGCATTAAAAGGAGCTACCGTTTATGCACCAGGAAATGCTGTTGCAACAATGATCGAGAGTATTATACAAAATAAAAAATCTGTAATTCCTGTTTCTACATTTTTAGATGGTGAATATGATGTTCATGATCTATGCATAGGAGTCCCAGTTATTCTTGGTGCAAATGGAGTTGAAAAAATAATAGAATTAGATTTAAATGATTTCGAAAGAAAAATGTTTAATGAAGGTGTGGATAACGTAAAAAAAGCAATTCAATCATTATCATTATAATTTGTGATATATGAAACTAGAATATCTTATAGATCAATATAATAAAGGTAAATTAAATCTAGTTGATCTTCAAAATCATTTATCTCTATCATATATTGAAAATATAGGAAAAAATATCAAATTCGATATAGATCGTGATCTTCGTAATGGTATTCCTGAAATAATATACGGTCAAAAAAAAACATATTCTGACATCTTAAAAATTTGTTCAATTGTATTAAATAAAAATAATAAAGTACTTGTTAGTAAACTGGATACAAATACAATAGAAAAGATCATCATTTATTACAAAAAAAAGAAATTATTTGTTGAAAGAGGTAGAAATAGTTCAACTATATTAGTTTCAAAATCTAGAACATTTCGATATAATAAAAATTCTAAAATTGGTGTAATTTGCGCAGGAACATCTGATATAGGAATTGCTGAAGAAGCAAGACTTGTGTCAAAGATAATGGGTTGTCAATCTATCACGAGTTATGATGTAGGTATTGCAGGAATTCATAGACTTATTCCAGTTTTAAAAAAAATGATAAATAAAAAAGTTAAAGCAATCGTAGTTGTAGCTGGAATGGAAGGTGCACTTCCATCTATAGTTTCTTCTTGTATTGATCTTCCTGTAATAGGAGTTCCCACTTCTGTTGGATATGGGATTGGAGGGAATGGAATAGGTGCACTTTATTCTATGCTTCAGAGTTGTGTACTGGGATTAACCGTAGTAAATATAGATAATGGAATAGGAGCAGGTTCATTTGCTGCATTAATTGCAAATCAAATTGCTTCAAAACAAACAACAAAAAACTGTTAATAAGTTAAGGTTTATAAGTGATTTTCATTTTCTGCATCTAATGTCTTCACAATATTGGAGTATGAATAAGCATGAATTATATTAATACATTAAAAAGAATAAGGTTGAAAAAAACGAATTATAGAAAGCGCGCATCATTATTATTAAGTAAAAAATTGTTTATTACTATCAAAGTCAGCAATCAAAATATTATCTCTCAGATATTAGAACCCATAATTTCTGGAGATAAAGTTCTAGTTTCTGTACATAGTAAAAATTTAGTTAACTTTGGTTGGAAAGGATCATTAAATTCTATCCCTGCATGCTATTTAACTGGGTATCTATTATCTAAGAAAGCAAAAAATTCTAAAAATATTAACGAAACCATTTTGTATCTAGGCAAGAATTCCTATACTGAAAAAGTTGCATCCTGTCTTAAAGGTATAATTGATGGGGGAATCAATATTCCATCATCTTCAGAATCATTTCCTGATGACGAAAGAATTACCGGTAAACACATTTCGAATTATGCTTTACTTTTAAAATCTTCAGAAAAATATAATAAAATTTTCGCTACTATACTTTCTAATGGATTGAAACCAGAGGAATATCCAAATCATTTTAATGAAATTAAAGGAATCATTGATAAAACTGATTTTTCAAAGCTCAACAGTAACAAGACATCTACAAAATCTGAAAAAACTATTGGAAAAGAATCCGAAGATAATATTAAACCGAAAAAAGATCTAGTAATGGAGGATAATACTAATTGAGTCAC
>JBNAIF010000056.1:0-6484 GCA_050043595.1 Nitrososphaeraceae archaeon
CATGATTTTTTATTTAGTTGTTTTTAATAGCTTCTGCAAATTTTCCTGTTATTTTACCCGCGTCTACAGCTGCTTCTAACTTTTCATTAAAAGCTAAAGGTGATTGACCAGGTCCATCTAATGATTCTACGGTTTTATATAAACCGCTATCCATTTTTTTTAAAGGTGATTTTTTTGGATGGCCACAAGATGTATATCCTGCTTTACCATCTGGTCCTAAATTGTTTGGTCCTATTCCCATATTATTTCTTTTTTTTACGTTTACGTTTCTTTTTTGCAGCTTGCTCATTTCGGCTAGCCCATACGGCTTTACGTTGCGCAGCACTTTTATATGGCATAACTATCGTTTTCTTTTTGATTCTAATAATCCACGCTCGTACTCTAATTGTTTTTCAATTTCTAGTATTCGCGTTTCAAGTTTTTCTATAATAATTATCTTCTCATCTAATCTATCATGCACTAAATGTAATTCATCTTTAATCTGAGTAAACTCTGAAAATATACCGCCGGCCGCAAATACTGCAGCTATGAATGATATAACGATTGATAAATTATTTTTTATAAATGCATCTGGCATAATTATTTTCTTTTAGGACCACCGCGCTTTCTACATTTGGCAATCGCCCCCGACGCATATGCCGAGGGGAATACCTTATATCTTCTTTTCACGCTGTGGTAGCATGCATCCTTTTTTAGAAAAGGTGTTATTGTATGTTTAGTTTTTTTCATCTTTGAACGTTTTTACAACCTTAGGTCCTTCAAAGGCCTTAAGCTTTTTTCTATAGTGATCTATAGAAGAGTCTATGGCGCGCTCTGCACCTTCAACTGTTTCCCGGCGGGTAACGTCGTTCCAATTTTCCCCGTCCTCGGAATATTCTGTTTGGTAAAATCCGTTAGGCAATTCTACGATGCGCCAGTTGGATTTGGTACTTAGTTTTTCCCAAGCCTCTATTTGTTCTTGAGATGGTCTAGGGTTAATTGTTCTTGTTTGGTAATAAAAATAAGTCATGGTTTCTTGGTTTTAAATTATACTTATTGGTTATTCATCATTTCGATGTACAATATCTGAGCAAGACGTACCTCATCCGGGGTGTCTATACAGATATTATGGGTTAGTTCTTTATATCTGATTTGCTGTAGCTCTCTACCTGTCGCACAGCTAGTCGTAATCGTAATTATAAACGTCCACAAGGTCGTCCTCGCAACCACAGACGCATTCTTTAGTATTTTGCTCATGTTTGCTTGTTTGTGCCAGATGTATCTCAATCAGGGCTTCCGTTAGTTTGTCCACGGCCTTGCGTATATCCTTGAGCTCGTTTCGGATACCATTAGCTTTAATGTGGGTGTATTCTTTGCTCATATTAGATTAAAATAAATTGTTTTATATATAGGGATTTTGTATTACACATATGTATATGATAATCAGTTAGTTAGGAAAATCAATTAATAAAATACCCCCATATTGTTAATAATACTATTGTTTTGTCACATTATTTACAATTATTACATTATTTTGTTGCATTTATTACAATGCATCGATAATTATTCAATGAATTTTTACTATTGTCATTAACTTTGCAATAACTCTTTTAATTTATTGTATACTTTGTGACATTTTCTTTAATTCATTAACAATTACACAATTCATTATATATGTAATTATTATAAATTGTTATTAATATAATATAGTATTTACTTTTCTATTAATAATTTAATAATTTCAATGTTTTATTGAATTATTAATGTAATACATTATATTATAGTGCAAAATATTCAAAAAGGGACATTTTATATATTTAATTTAAAAATACGTCACAAAATATATAATAAAGTGATAATATAAATGTAAATAAAAAATAATAAAAATGTCAAATTTAAAAAATCTAAAAACAAATCACTACAAATCAAAACTTATAAATACTAAAAAGTTAAAATTTAATAATAACAAATATATAGGATTTAAAATAAATGATTTATTAGAATTTAAATTTTACTTTAAAGAAAATAATTTAATAGAATTTAAACATAAAGGTTTTAGTTTTATAAATGTAAAAAATATTCCTAAAAATACGTTACAATATTTATAAAAAAGTGATAATATAAATGTAAATAAAATAAAAATAATAATATGAATTTAACAGAATTTATAATAGAAGAAATGAAATTACTAACTAATGATGAAAATTATTATGGTAGTAAACAACAAATAGAAAATGAAAAATTCATTTTAAATGAAAGTAAAATAGAAATGAAATATAATGAATGTTTAGAAGAATATTATTATAGAATTGTAGAAGTATTAAAAAGTAAAAATCTAAAACAATATGAAGTTAAATAAAATTATACAAAGTTATAAAAATTCAAATATGAATAAAGAATTATTAAGTTATAAACTAAAAAAATATTATAACTTAAATGAAAATGAAAGATTAATAATTAAAAATAGTTTATAATGAAAAAATTTCACTGGAATGAAGAAACATTACAATATTTTAAAAACATTGAATTTAATGAAAGATTAAATCTAATGATGGATTTTGTAAAAAATGAATGTGATTTAGAAGATGGAGAAAGTGTTGTAGATTTATACAATGATTTAAATAGACAAGTTTTAGAATATAAAAAATAAAAAATGATACAAAATAATTTTTCAGTACAATTATATTGTCAAGAAACAGATAAAAAATTACAAACAATTTATATAAATAATTATATAAAGTTAGATAATGATAATGATAATTTTACTCAAATATTTGAAGAAGAATTATTAGATGAAGAATTAAAGTTTGAAGGTATAAACATAAATGATATATATTACTCAATATTATGAAAGTAGAATTAACTCCAAGAGAAATAACTAGATTGTATTTTGATTTAAAAGATTATGTAAAAACATTATATGATGTTGATAGATTAAAAGATTTAACTGAACGTGAACAAGAAGAATGTAAAATAGAATTAGAATTAATAGAAAAATTTAGTAAATTATGATTATAACAAATAAATATACAGGTCGAGACGTTTCAAAAGAGTTTTTAGCTTTAATGGAAGGAATTATAACAAATGATGAATTTGAATTAATTACAATGACATTAAAATGATAAAAGAAATAAAAAATTTAAATATAATAATAAAAGATTTAGATTATCAAATGGCAAAAATTGAAGTAGCTATTAATACTACTGGCAATAGCTTAGATAAACAAGAAGAATTATTACTTGAATATCAAATGTATCAAGCAAGAAAATTCTTAGCAATAAAAGAAATAAATAAATTAATTAACAATAAATAAAAATAAAAATTATGACTGGATTTATATTAGGTGTGATTATTACAGGTATTACATTATTAATTACAAACAATTAAAAAAATAAAAAATTATGGGTTTAAGTGAATTATATGAAGACTTTCAAGATGAAGCATGGCTTGCTTTTCATCAAGGTGAAATAAATGACCAAGACGATTATTACACATTCTTACACGAATGGATTGACAATGCTGTAATTTATAACCACGATTGCGTAAAATATTTAACAAATAATGAAGAGTATTATTTTCTTGACCATGACGTATATGGCCGAGCAGATAATATAAATCAAGCCGCTTACGCTTGTGTTTATGATTTCTTCATTGAAGAAGGTATGTATGATTTATGGAACCAAATGGAAGAAGTTTTAAATGAAGACTAAAAGAAAAGTAAAAAGAAATAAAATATTAAAGCTTTCAAGTGCTCAAATCGAAGCATTTGAAAGAGAGTATTACCAAAGAATGAATTCTGGAATTACTCAATGGCAACAAGAGCAATATTTATAATTGCTATACACAAAAATACGTTACAAAATAACAAAGTGTGTGATAATATATATGAATAAAATAAAAAAATAATAATATGTTAGTAGAATACATTGTAGAATTAATAGATAAATGGGAAAAACAAGGTGTTTCTGAAAATGAAATGGTTAAACGTATATTAAATCGCTGGGATTTTGATGAAAAAGATGTAAGAGGAATTATAAATTATAATAAATAAATTATGAATATAACTAAACAAATGATGGATGAAAAGCTATTACAAATAGCTGAGTTTGAAGAAAAATATGGCGAATGTACTGAATCAAGAGCAATGAAAAAATATTGCACCGATCAAAAATATAGAAATAGAGTACACGATTTTAACAAGGCAAGTGTTAACACAATTAAACATTATTTAAAATTTGGATATTAATATGTATAACAAAGAATTAGTAGCTAATACAGCTGATAAAATTATTGAAGAGATTGACGAGCACATTGACAATACAATACACTGGCAAATGGACCCATCAGATTTTGAATTAAGTGAATTTGATGATTTATATGAATTAGAATTGCAAATAAAACAACAACTATTATTTAGTTTAATTAAAAGAGTAACAAAATGAACAGATCACAAATTGAAATATTAGATTATGTAAATGAATCAAAAACTGAACTTAATATAGACCAAAAAGTAAATTTTGTTTATCAAAATTATGATATTGGTTTATCATTAATGAATCAAATACGTGAATATTTTAAACAAAATACGTTACAAAATTAATTTGTACGTGATAATATATATGAATAACAAAATAAATAATAATATGAACAAAAATAACAACTTACAAACTTATCTTGATTTACAAAACAAATTTGATAGAATGAAAACATTAGTTGACGAATGGGCCATTGATTATCAAATTGAAAAGCTTAAGCCATTACTTGATGACGGCTTTGATGGTAATGATATTATTGAATATTTTACAGTAAGATTGATTAAATATATTGAAAACGATTATCAACCACCAAAACCAACAGAAAATGGCGGGAAATAAATTTAATACACAATTTGCTATACATAAGCCAAAGTTTTATAAACTAGTTTATCAAGATTTATATGACGAAGAGCGTAGCGTAACTGGTACACCATCGCAAATAATTAATCATATATTAAACCAACAATTATGAAATATTGTAGATGTGGTAACACAATGCCACAAGCAAGATTAGATTTAGGTTACAATAAATGTGTGCAATGCTCTGATACACAGCTATATAGCTACGTGCCAATCATTGCAAACAAACAAGTTTTAGAAGTACAAATAGTTGACCAAGCTACAAGTGCAAATGTTCACAGAGCTTGGCGAAGAAAATAGGGCGTGACGGGTAAGCCCGCTAAGAATAGCCACAGCTTGAAATAATAGTGTACGGCTAAGACGCGGTAACAGAGGTTCGACTCCTCTCACGTCCACTAAATAAATAAATATGAATGAGTATACATGCCAACTATGCTTTCAACCAATGACAGAAGAAGAATTTGAATTCTGTGATATTTGTGGTGAGTGCTTAGAAAGTGATTAAACGGGACCAATAACCCAACGTACCTGTGCACAGGTGACCGAAACCGTTGGTGAGGTCCTAAAAAATTAAATATTATGGAAATAGTAAAAATAAAAGCTTACAAATTTGAAGAATTAAAAGATGAAGCAATTATTAAAGCATTAACTTGGTTAGATAATTTTCCGTTAGACTACGAAGATGAAAATGGAAATATAAAATGGGAATACTTTAGTGATATTCATTATAATGATTCAGAATATGTAGCTGAACATTGTGAAGCAAATGAATATTTATTTGATGAATATGGAAATATAATACATCACTTAATACAAAAGTAATATTAGTGAGAACCGCGTGGCAAGGCATTGTCCAGAGAAGCATTAATATTACACCGAGGGTCGCTGACGAGCGATAGATACTAGTTATAAATACAGGTAATGAGCTGTACCCTCGGCATCTTATATGGGGCCAACAAAACCGGCGTACCTCTTGGCTAGCGTGGGAGAGTGAACGAAAAGCAATGGTGAGGCCCCAATTTTTAGCGTGGTAGAGCAGTGGCCAGCTCGCAGGGTTCATATCCCTGAGGTCGGAGGTTCGAATCCTCCCCACGCAACTAACATTTAAATTAAATAAATATGGATTATATAAATAAATTAGCAGAGCTACTAAATGTAGCAGAAATTACAGAAGATTGGAAAGGCAGTCCAGCATTAGAGGTAGGCCCTTGGCATACAGCGGATGGTTACGAAATGCATGTTATAACAAATGATGCAAGACAACTTGACTGGGAAAATGATGTATATTATTATGAACCTAGATTTGAAGATATTATTGATAGAATCAAAGGCTGTGCAGATGATGAGCCCGGCGAAGCTATCATACATATAAGTGATATTGATACTTATTTACCTGAGTATGAAGTAAGAGATTATATTGAAGAACATACAGATGATGAATAAAATAGAAATGCAAAAATATATTAGTGAAAGAATTGATAATAAAATCTATTCAAAGATTCACTATCATACACATGAAGTTAAATATTATTTTAGAAGCCGTCATATAGGCCTTGCTAACTTAGATACTGAACAAGTATACAGTTTAGTTTATGGTGCTATTAGAGATT
>JBNAIF010000057.1:0-39763 GCA_050043595.1 Nitrososphaeraceae archaeon
AGATTCTCAGCAAAATTAGCATGACCTAATCCTAATACATGTCCAATTTCATGTTTTATTATGTGTTCTAGAGTTTTTTTATCTAATGTATGACCATAAGCCTTTTTTGAAACACTAACTTCTGTGAATACAATAAATCCTCTATTGTCAAAGTATGTTATGGCTTTACCAACTTTTTTACCCTTTCCTTTTTTGAATTTAAATTCTATATCTGAATCACTTTTCTTTTTAACTTTCTTAAATTCCAAATTATCTATTTTATCTTCCCATTCGTCTAATGACTGTGTAACCATTTTTCTTAAACTTTTATCTCCATTCTCGAAGTTATAATTTAAGACACCATCTTTCAATGCATATCCCCATGTACAACAAATCTTGATTTTTTCTTTTTTAGCATCAGCTTGGTTAGCACCTATAATTCCTACTATTAAAAATATTATTACAAATAGAAATGTAAATGTAAATGATTTAGTAACCATAAATCATCATTTTTGTAATTTTATTTTTTTGTTATTTAGTTGAATTAATATTAATTTCTGTATAAAAGTTTCATCATTATTAATATCTAAAAAGTTTAGTACTTTTTTAACTGTAAAATGATTCATCTTATTATACTTATAATATATAATATATATGTAATATATCAAATAATTCTATAATATTATTCTTATTGTTTAAATTAAAAAAAATTCAGAATTTTTTCCTAGTATTTTAATATATATCTCTTTAATATTCATGTAATTGATCTTCAAATTCATTTAAATATTTTTTTACAAACTTTGTTCTTCTTCTTGCAATTTCTTTTCCTGTTTTTGTATGCATGGTATCTTCTAACAATAAAATTTTCTTAAAGAAATGATCCAATCCAAATTTTATATCATCTAATTTTCTTTCATTTTTATAAAACGGATCTGTCATGTGATAGAATTTTCTATTCTCTGAACCACATACACTAAAAAGCCTTGCAATACCGATTGCTCCTAAAGCATCTATTCTATCTGCATCCTGTAGAATTTTTGCTTCAAGTGTTTTAGGTATTAACTTTTTTTTAAAACTATGTACTTTTATTGCATAACAAATTAGTTTTATTTTATCCTTATCCAGTTGATTATATTCATTTAATAATATTTCAGCAAATCTGGCACTTTCGTTTGATCCATTATCTTTTGAATAGTTGTTTTTTTTGTAGACAACTACATCATGTAATAATGCAGAATAAAATAATATTTCTAAATCTGCATTTTCTTTCTTTCCTATATTTTGAGCATTTTGTATGACTCTCATTATATGATAAAAATCATGGCTAGGTTCCCTATCCTGTGTAATACACTTTACAATTTCTAAAATTTTATTCAAATTCCTTTTTTTGCAACTTTTATTTCATTACATTTAGACGAGATATTTGTAACTTAAATAAATAAAAAATTATTGGTATTCTAGTTTTTTAATAATCTATATAATGAATGTTACCTACCACTACGTGAATGCGAAGCTCCTACTCCTGTTAGGCCACCAGTATAATCACCAGTAATTTCTACAACATCATCAGAGTTAGAAAATTCTTGCAATAATTCTATTGTTAATCTATGGTTTGTGACATAATGTGTTCCATTATCGTGTATAGATGGTACCATTCCTGTTTTTTCTATAATGTATTTTCTTTTTTCTTCTTCATTTATGCCCGGTTTTGTAAATATTTCTACTAAATAAAATGGTGCATCTTTTGGATTACGTAATTGGCGTGATAATAGATCATTAATCAATATTGGATCTACCTTTGGCAAGTAAGATTGGTACAGTGTCTGCAAGCCTTGGAATACTCTTTTTATCTCTTTTAATGCAGACATAATTATAGTATATCACTGGTATTATTTGAGGTTTTCTAAAAAATGAAAATTAATATGAAATTAATTATAAAATAATTATATTTAATATTAAATAACCTTGATTTTTTTAAAAAAATTATCCATTTTAAATATTTGTTACAATATATTTTAAACATTTAATACAAATTTGATAGATGTATAAAATAATTAAAAAATAATGAGGTTTTTATTTTAACTTATCAAGAACTTGATTTATTATCTTTTGATGATCTGCATTAACTTCTGTTGTAACAAGTAGCAAATGATCATTTTCTAACGGTATGGTTATACGTTTGATTTTTTCGTATTCCGCCATAGCATATCTGCCTTTTCCAATTTTTGGAATGAGAGCATTTCTTAATGACCATCTAGCGATCGCTTGTAAATTAGATCTTTTAGTCTCTTCTGAAGATAATAAATTATTTATCCCTTCTCTTTGACCTCCGTATTTAATCTCTCCTGTATCGTCGCATACTGCGGCAAATCTAACACCAGGATCTATATCAAGTATTTCTTGACAAAATTTTGCATGATCCATTGCTCTCTATAATAAAAATATATGATATAAGCATTTTCTGTTCTTTTTTTATAAATGCCGTTTAATGAATAATTGATTTATATTCTTGACATTTAAAATTTAATATATTTATATTTTGTACTCATCTGTTATTTATTCAAGAACGTCATTTATTTAACATTGCTAAAATCTTAAATTCAATCTTATCATGATATAATGTATATAATGAATCAGAAATCCAAAGACATTAAAGATAAAAATAAAACTAATGATCAAACAAATCAAAGAAAAAAGGATGTTACTGCAGTTTATAATAACACTGATTTTATACTAAAGCGAATGATAGGCGATGATAATATTAATAATAAAAGTAATCAAAACAAGAAAACCAAAGATAAAGTACTTTACGATTTACAAACTCTATTTTCACAACGTCAAGATCGATTCTGGGATGCACTTAAAGAAAGATACAATTATAATACTTCTATAAAGCGAGGTCAAGACTTCCTATTTAATCATATTAATTCAAAGATTTCTCTTGTTATACTATATGTTGATTTGGTCGGATCGACTAAAATGAGTATGACTCTACCAGTTGACAAATTAGTTACAATAATACGTGCTTTTTCTCATGAATTATCCTCTGTAGTAGAAAGCTATGATGGATTTGTGTTGAAATATGTAGGTGATGCTATTATCGCATTTTTCCCATCGGGTTTTAATAAATATTTAACATGCGATCGTTCAGTTCAATGTGCAAAATCTATGATCAATGTTATAAATAATGGACTTAATTCAATCTTACAAAAATATGATTATCCCTCTCTTGCGATTAAAGTGGGTATCGATGAGGGAGACAACATTGTAGTTCAATATGGTTATGATAAAAGTTCACCAATAGATCTGTTGGGATATAGCATGAATGTTACTGCTAAAATAATGTCATTAACTGGAACAAATAGGATATCTGTTGGAGAAGATATGTATAAATTATTACATCCTAAAATTCAATCCGAATTCCATGAATTATCTGATTTAGGCGATGATTGGAAATATATAAATTTGGAAAATGGACAATTGTACAAAATATATTCAACCAATTAAATTATTCTAGTAAAAATGTTATTATTTATTTTTATTAATGAATTCTTCAATATCTTTTTCTGAATTATCTGCTTTTATAAAGATTGGTACATTATCCATTCCAGTAGCTATATAACTTGACAATAACCATTGACCAGGTGCAAATTCTAATGTTTTTTCTAATATTCCTTGATCAATTGTAAATGTATTACTTATTACATTTCTGTCATACGGTCTAGGTAAAGTTCCTATAAAGTATGTGTGAAGTTGTTGAAGTGCACTAGTGTTCAGATATGCAATTCTTTGTGTTGCTATGCAACCTCCTAGACCAAATTTTCTTCCTTGCCTAAGTAATGTTTCCACTTCTATACTACATTCTTTATCTATTCCTCTTGAATTGGATAAATCTCCTACAAATTCCTGCGCTTCATCAAAAACGAATAAAATATAAGGCCTAACTTGGAATTGCCGTTTTCTCTTTCTCAAAATTTTTTTATTTATATTGATAATTAATTTTTTTAATTTATATGGATCCGAAATCGAAATACATGTTAATCTTGATTCATTATTTATAGTATTTACTATCTGATCCGTTGTTAATCCATCATATTTTTTCTTATTCTTATAGTCATCAACATTCTCTAATAAACTACTTATACCAAGAGACCAAGAAAATAGACCCGATTTGTCATGAACATGAAATTTTTTCATTATTGTTAGAGCAACATTACTTAAATATTCTTTAAATGTTTCATCAATATAGTCACTTTCTGTAATTTTTTTTTCTTTAACGTATTTTTTTATGTATCTTTGCAAAGAATTAATCGCATTAATATAATGTGGTTTTCCAATAGAATCACTTTTTAGTTGATCTAATTCATTGAATATTTGTTGAAAAGTAGGTGCAATATCATCTGGTTCAACATAGTATGATACTATCCCTTCATTAAATATTTTAGAAAAACTTTTTTTCGTTCTCTCGTCTTCTTCATATTCACGTGGTTTAACTATATTTGTATAAAACTCGTTGGAATTTTTTACTCGTTCTTCTAGTATGATTTTTGATCTTATTTTGGAATTCGCAAATATGTCTATTAACAAAAATGGATATTCCGATGAAATATCAAAAATAACAATTTTGGTCTTGTTATTTTCATATAATATCTTTCTTAATATATTTGATAATAGATTACTTTTTCCTCCACCTGTAAATGCAAATATTCCAAAATGATATCGTATCATATTATCATAACTTAAAAAAATTGGAATTTCATTAAAATTGTCAAACATTTTAATATGTCCTATAGTATAGTCATATATATTATTTATCTTTCCATTATTTTTCAATTCATCAACGATATTTTTATTATACATATTACGTATTGTATTTGGGTTTAAAAGAAAAACTTTATCTCCTATTATAGGATATGAAAATCCTTTTTTAAATTCATAACTGTCTTTCCGATCAAGGACTAAATCATAATTAACTGGTATTGAGCTAATTTGTATCATCATGGTTGATCTGTCATCTGTATCCCAATCAGTTACAGATTGTTCTATTACCTCGAATTGCATTGGATAATATGTAGAGTCGGATAACCCTCTTAATCCATAATGATCTGGCCATATTCTAGAAATAACTAGTAATGTAAACCGTTCTTGAGTATTATATTCGCTATTATCCTCAAATTTCGATTTGAAATTTCTAACAGCTAATATCATTCCCTCTTCTAATAATCTCATTATATCTTTATGATATTCTACTTTTATTCTGCAATCATATTTTGAAGAAACAGGTGCATTTTCAGATGTACTAGTAATTTTAGTAGGTATGACTGCGCTTAATCTACCTTCAAATTTTCCATCTAAATTTGTAAAAACATTATGATGATGTTCTTCTATTTGATTCAAAGATCCTTCTCTGTTCTCTAAATGTATTCATGTAATATACAAAGTTTTTTAAATCCTTGTTCATCATAATCATATAATTAGTCGAATCTACGATTTT
Source organism: Nitrososphaeraceae archaeon (assembly GCA_050043595.1). GTDB lineage: Archaea > Thermoproteota > Nitrososphaeria > Nitrososphaerales > Nitrososphaeraceae > TH1177. The sequence continues at coordinate 5,474 of JBNAIF010000057.1, forward strand.
TCTGAATTCTTCGTTATTCCACTTTGCAATTTTATCTGCTATAAATAAGGGTTTATTGTATCCAAATATTTCACCGATATTTGAACTGCTCATTGCTTTGAGTAATATCAATAAAATATTTTGCAATTCATTTTTACATGATTTATTTCTGAATAACAAAAAATCTATATCTTCATTACTTCCATATTCATGTTTGAAATTTACAGTATTTTTCTTTTTTAGATCTATGTCTGGATATACTAATCTATCTATTGCCAAAACATTACTTCTAAGCTTTTTATCCTTTCTTAGACAATCTAACTGAATAAAAGATCTTAGAAATAGTTTACTCTGAGTAATTTTATTTTTTATTGCTCCACTGACATATCCATTTCTATTTTTTAAATCCGGAATGGCTGTTGTGAATGCAGCATCGTATTCAATAATAGACCAAGGAACATTGATCTTGTCGTAATTCTGTATACTCATTGATTGAAGTAGCATTTTATCTGTTTTCGGTAATTTATCTAAATTATTTCGAATAATGTTCTCGTTATCTTTCCATAATTTGTTTTTTATGCATACAGGTATAACATGATTTTTGAATTCTTGTGCAGTAGTATCTTTTGTTATTCCAATTAGTAGAATATTGTTTTTCCAACATTCACTTATTAACATATTAAATGTAAATAATGTTAAAAAAGACAAATCTAAAGTTGTTAACCATTTTTTCCTCCCATTTGCGTATGTAATTATAAATGGTTCATTTTCTTCATGAAAAATTTTTTCCCCAAGTAATTCCACAAGATCTTTTATTCTAGATTCTGTATTCGTATATTTTTCTCTTAATTTATATTTATTATGTGTCTCTTCAATTATACCTTCTTTTATTGATTCTTTAAGATATTTTGTTATTCTTGTTTTAATTTTGGAATTCCTATCTTTTATTTCCAGCAAGTTTATGATTTGATCTATATTGATTTTATCTTTTTGTTTTCTTAATATATTAATTATTGCGTATCTCAGATAATCTCCTCTTGATGACGGTAAGTTGAGTTTTTTATTAATAATGTTATGTCTAGCTATGGTTAAATCATTGATGTCTATATTTTCATTACATATATCGATATTCAACAATGAACAATTTGCTGGCCATATTTTTCTGTTTGAGGTATCATAAATTAAACTCGAATACATATTTGATAAACTACGATCCATAAAGATAATATTGTACTCTTTTGTGGATGCAAATTTATAAGCTAAATAAAATTCAGAAAAAGTCATAATATTGTTTGCAATATTGGTATTATTGATTATATTTTTTTCACTAATACTTTTGAACATGTTTACATGGCCATCATCATCATGAAAAACATGATCTATTTCAGGAATTTTGTTAACGTATATTGGAACACAACTTGAAATATCTTTACCATGATCAAAGAATTTATTTTTATACTTTACTTTCACTTTATTATTTAAAAACTCAATATTTCCTACGCAACAATATGCACCTGCATAGAAACACATCAAATCAAATAGTTGTTTAGAATATTCTGTTCCGTCTATTGCTACAAATTCTATCATTTTTTTATGGAATATTTTTTCAATAGTTTGAGAACAGTTCAATAAATTAAAATCTGTTCTAATTAGTGAATTAAATAGTTCTGCATAAATTTTATCTAAACTTAACGATTTTTCTTCATATTCTTTTATTTGATTTAATGCAGTTGTTCTCAAAATATTTCCTGTTTTCATTATTTTCGATTTTAAGTTATTTGGTGATTGTATTTTCAATCATGATCTTATTTAAAAATTTATTATAAAGAGTTTCTGTCTTATTTCTAATAAATCATTATGTTAAACTTTGAATAAATTCAAAAGTTATTTTATTATTGTTTTTACTACTCTTTCTTTAACTTGCCATATTTTCTTAATCCTTTAATTTAATTATACACTGTGTACATGTTTTTTTCATATGTCTAATTTGTTATACTATCTTAAATTTATTAGTTAAATCCAGGCCTACCTTCAAATCTGTTTTCATATGCTTCATCTACTATCTTACATGGACCACTTCTTTTATCTCCTTCTAGCGAATTAAAATCTTTTATCTTATCATCTGAGTCACAAATAAATAAATCTGCACCCTTTCCACCTTTCATAGTGTCTTTTCCTGGACCGCCTATTAGCTCATCATTTCCGTCGCCTCCATCTAACTTGTCATCTCCACCGCCGCCTTCTAACCTGTCGTTACCATCTTCTCCTTCTAATTTGTCATCATCTTTACCACCTTTCAAAACATCATCATCGTCTCCACCCTCTAATTCGTCTTCTCCTCCTTTTCCTTTCAAAACATCATCGCCGTCTCCACCATCCAATTCATCATCCCCTCCTTCGCCTAATAGCTTATCATCGCCGTCTCCACCATCCAATTCATCATCTCCTGCCATGCCATTTAGTGTATCATCTCCGTCTTCTCCCGAAATAGTATCATCACCGTCGCCTCCTTTGATTTTATCATCAGTACTTGTACCTATAATATGTACAGATACTGTTGGTTTTTCTGGTTGAAATTCATCGTTAAATTCATCTAACTTGCTTGCTGTTTGACTGTATACTGAATTATTAAAGCTAAATATTAATAAAAAAATTATAGAAAAAATTACTGCAAACGAATAAGTAGTCAAATCTTCTATTCCCTTCAAATATAAGAATAATAAATTCAACATAAAAAGATTTTTTAACTTTTTTCAAGTAAAAAATATGATAAAAATTATAACCATAATTAAATAGAAATCTTTAATATTAAAAATTACCATAAATATTTTAGGTATAATTTATTCAAAATTAAATTTTAAATTAATTCTAATATGTATGACTATTTTTATTCAGCAATTGTAATTTTATATGGTCAAAAAGAAAATTACGCATATCATACAAAAAATAAATAATAATCTTTGTAATTTCGATTTCACATATTCATGTTTCTAATTTAAGATATTTATCTTTTTTTCCTTTTTTCTTTGTAATTTATTTTGTTCTTTCCTCCAAAACTGAAAGAATATGCAATATAAATAAATAAACCTATCATAACTACTATCATTCCATAATATGCAAAAGTTTCGTCCTTCTGTAGAGTACCCGTAGCTACAATTATTATTCCAACCAAAAATACTGCTAATCCAATTTTCGATGGTTTTGAAACTTTTTTTCTTTTTTCTTCTTCCAATTATGTTTGATACCTATAAACTCATATTTCAAGTTTGATTTCTAATAAACTAAATTAGATATGAAGAGAAATGGGATAGATTTGGGAATATGCTTTAATACATTTTTTCAAGTATTATGATATGGCTGAAATTAATATTTTAGTTGCGTTTTTAGCTGGATTAGGATCTTTCTTTTCGCCATGTATTTTACCGATTTTACCTGCGTTCATATCATATCTTTCTGGAACTACCTTAAATGAAATTAGAAATTTGAAAAATAATGTTACAAATACTCAAAGTAGTTCAGGTTCTCTATATATAAAAAAATCTATACGATTAAATATTTTCTTAAATACAATATATTTTGTTCTAGGATTTTCATTAGTCTTCTCAGTTCTTGGAGTGATCTTAAATAGTGTTCTAGTAACTGTTGGTGATAGTTTTCAAAACACTCTTCAAATTATAGGGGGGTTAGTTATAGTAGGCTTCGGTTTATTTTTAATTATTTCGTTAAAGATCAATAATTTGAATTTTGAAAAAAAAGTAATAAAACTGCCAAAATTCAAAACTAGTTATATTACTTCATTTATTTTTGGAACTGCATTTGCTGCTGGATGGACTCCATGCGTAGGTCCTATTTTGGGGAGTACATTTGCTCTAGCTGCAACGTCACCAAGTATAGCATATAATTCTTTATTGGCATATTCTTTGGGACTTGGAATTCCATTTTTAATTAGTGGCGCTTTCCTTTCAAAAGCGAGCGGTATAATCCGAAAAATGACAAAATATCTTAAATATTTTAACGTAATTATGGGTTCGATGTTGATTATTCTAGGAATTTTAGTATTTACTAATCAACTAAATTTATTGGCGAATTTTCCATTAGCAGGTGAAATTATTAACTTAGAAAGAGGTATCTGAAGAACTCTTGAATCGCGATAATCTTAGTTCTTTGATTACAGGAATAGGAGTAATTGCATTAATTATCGGATTTGGTGTTTATTTTAACATTCAAGAATCCAATTTAGATGATATGCCTTTAGAATTTACATCTAATTTAACCGAAATTGACAAATTGCAGTTCAAAAAAGCTAAAGATTTTACTGGAATTACAGGATATCTGAATACAGAACCTATTGCATTATCAGATTTAGAAAATAAAGTTATTTTGATAGATTTTTGGACTTACAGTTGTATAAATTGTATTAGAACTATACCATATTTAAATTCGTGGTATGAAAAATATAATGATTTAGGTTTGGAAATAATAGGAATTCACACTCCTGAATTTGAATTTGAAAAAGACATTAAAAATGTGGAAGGTGCAATCGAAAGATTTGATATTGAGTATCTTGTATTGCAAGATAATAATAAAGAAACTTGGAATGAATATGATAATAGATATTGGCCACGAAAATACTTGATCGATCATGAAGGCTATCTGCGTTATAATCATATTGGCGAAGGTGCTTATAATGAAACTGAAGGAGTAATTCAATCCTTGCTCAAAGAAAGATCAGTTAATTTAGGATTATTGGATACAAAATTATATTCAAACAATGTCACTAACGGAATTCCCAAGTTGGACAAAATTCATGATGTAGATTTTTCACAAATAAAAACACCTGAACTTTACTTTGGGTATGATTTTACTAGATCTTCCTTAGGTAATGCAGAAGGATTTCAAAAAGATGAGATAGTCTCATATATAATAAATAAATCCAAGGTAAAACCAAATATGATATACCTAGATGGGAGATGGAAAAATAATCCTGATCATATGGAATTACAAAGTGATACAGGAAAGATAGTACTATTATATTCTGCAAAGGCAGTAAATATTGTAGCAGGAGGTATCGGCAACGGTACTGTTATTCAAGATAAGAAATCAATTACTTCCGAAATTAGTGGAAATGGTATTACAGAAAATGGTTATTTTGACATTGATAGACAGCAATTGTATAATTTAATAATCAACGAAGAATATGGAGACCATTTATTAGAAATTAACGTTTCTGGAAAAGGTTTCAAGATATATACTTTTACATTTGGTTGAAAATGAAGTGATATAAATGGCATTTCTAATGGATTTGAGCGCAATAGTTAGTTTTGCTAATATAATTTTATTAATAGTCTTGTTAACTATATATATAAGAATTTATTCAGCAAGCAGAGCGCAATTTACTATTGGTTTGATATTTTTTGCTAGTATGTTAATAGTACATAATGCTATTGGATTGTATGCATATTTTTCCATGGCTTCATTATATGCCGATGATTTACTGCCATATTTTCTTATGGTCCATATTGCCGAATTAGCCGGTATTGCGGCTATGCTAAAGATAACAATTTAAATCTTCATTTGTTTAATATGTGTATTAATTCTTCTATATCTCTTTTCTATTATGCAATCATTATAGGAATAATTTCAAAATAATAAGAAATTTAAAAGAAACTAATTAAGGTAATTTATTGGATGTCTGATCCTAACACTAAGAGATTACTATGGTTTATTTTTGCTGGTTTACGTGGAGGCGAAAATAGAATCAAGATTATAGATATTTTAAATAAAAATCCACAAAACATTAATCAAATTTCAGAAAAACTAGGATTGGATTATAAATCTGTACAACACCATATCAAAGTATTAGAAAAGAATAATATTATTACGAAAATAGGAGATAAATACGGAAAATTATACTTTCTTTCAAATTATATGGAAAATCATATTCAATCTTTTTATGAGATAAAAACAAAGTTATCTTTAAAATAAAACATATAAATATATTATATGACATTATTATATAACATATTAAATATAATATGTTCTTACTACTCTTACTATAAGATATAAAAGTATATTTATCAGTCACCACAACTTTGATAGGTGTATCAAATATAACCGAAGATAAATATGGAGAATATAGTCATGGAATATTTTATATATATGTATCAATATCTATCCTAACGTCTATTATAATTAATTATATTATTATGCAAAATTATGAATTTGAATACTATCCTATTCTTATTTGGTTAATAAGTTTTATCCTCTATTTTTTTATTTTCAAAAAATATATTTTAAGAAATATCAAAAAAATCATATATACATTTAAACGGAATAAACGATGGCCAAAAAAAATTATATTGTTAAATAGTATCGTTTGGTCATTCCCTATACTCCTTGGATTAATAATCCAGACAAATTTCATTTATTACGTATCCATGTCTATCGGATTTGGAAATATTGTGACCTATTTAATTTTTTTAAAATATAATAAAACCGACAATCGAGAACAGTTAATAGTTGGATTTATTGTTTTATTATCTACTTTTTTTACAGCAATAATTTCACTAAATTCCTTAAATTTAGATGTTATTATTCGTATTATTATAGGCATTTCCTATGGAATAGGTGGAATTTATTCTTTATTACAAAAATTCCAATTTTAGAGATTTTATTTCATATATTGTAATGAATAATAAAAATATTTTAATAAATCACTGTTCCTTTCTTAAATAATATCCTAAATCATAGGCATTTGTAATTGTAATTCTATTGTTTTTTATTTGTTTGTTAACGAATCTTGTAATTCCTAAACCAAGAGGTTCTAATTTTTTATTTAAAACGATCACTAAATCGTTTTCTTTAAAATTATTTGATGTTTCAAGTATCGAAGTACCAAAAAGATTTCTACCATACAAAAATAGCTCTGTTGCATGATCATTTATTATAACATATGAATATGATTTACTATATTTACAAACATAGTATAAAAATGGTAATGACGGAAAAAAATTTTTTTTTAGTATTCCTATAATTATTCCCATACTATACATTTCCTTAAAATGAATGAATTTTTTCATATTCGGAGGAATCATATAAATTTCATTATTAGTATGAAATTCTCTTAATACAAATGATTTATCTTCAAAATAAGAGAAGATTCCCCAATAGTTAAATCCTCTTCTCAATCGTGTTATCTCGTCATTTTCAAGATTACGAAGCATTGTTTTTTGATCCATGTATTCTTATTTTAGCTATGTAAAATCCTGAAGTATTATGTATATGTGGATATAGTCTCTTACTATTTTTAAGGGATTTATTTAATTCCATATTTCCAATTTTAGATAAACCATCTGCGCCAAATCCAATAGATTCTAAGGTAATATCAAAATCATTAAATAATGAATTAACAACTAATTCATTTTCTTCTGGTGCTAAAGAACAAGTTGAGTATACTAGTAGACCTCCAGGTTTTATTACTTTGGCTGCATCTTTAATAAGCATAGCTTGATTTGTACTACAATAATCTATAATATCTTCTGAATATGTTTTTTTACGTTTTCGATTTTTTTGAATTATTCCATCGCAACTACAAGGTGCATCTAAGAGAATACGATCAAATTTTAGGTTATAATCTTTAATTTTAGATCCACTTATATTCATAATACATGTATTAATTACTCCACATCTAGACAAATTCAAATGTAATCTTTCTAATCTAATTGGATTTGGTTCTATTGCCATAATAGTACCATTATTTTTCATTAACTGTGCAAGGAATGTGGTCTTTCCACCTGGCGAAGCAGCCATATCCAAAACTAAATGATTCTCATTTACATCTAATGATTCTACAGCTAAACATGAACTAAGATCTTGTATATAATAATAACCAGATAAGTATTCTTGTGTTGCTCCAATAGGTACATTTGAATTTGTTACTTCCAAAACATATTTAGATATTGTTTGTTTTGATTCTATGTTTTTATTAACTAATTTTTGTTCTAATAATAATGGTTCAATTTTTAATGTATTTATTCTAATATAAGCAGTTGGTTTTTTATTTAATGTAATAAGAAAATTTTCAATATCTGGAATAAAATTAAGATATCTAGAAATCATCCATTCTTTAAATGAATATTTATTCGCTAATTTTTTAGATTCAGAACTTTTAGGAAATTTTATGCAATTCAATAATAATACATAATTTATGAAATAATTATATTAATATTTACAAAATAATTTATTTACAATATATTTTTATAGTAAATAAATTGAACTATATTCTAAAATAAATATGCATCTATTAATTTAATATATTAAAACTTTCAACCATTTTTTCGATTATAGGTAGAAAATCATAATAGTTGTTAGGATGAGTTGCTAAAGTCATAACAAATAATTTGTTATCATATATAAATACATAATGTGATATTATCATTCTAAGTACAATTGAAGGATCGCTTCCAGCTAAGAAATTATATGATATAAATTTACCCGGAAACTCATCTATTTCTAGGTTTTCGTACTTTAACAGATTAAAATCATTATGTGACCTTTCCAATTCTGAAATTGTTGAATTCAAGTATGCTGCAAGAGTTATATTTTCGGCAATCTTATTTATACTTATAATAAAAGCTTCTTGTATTAATTCGTTTTCAAAACCTTCAAACGGTGATTTAAATTTTATCTCTGACAAAATATTTGGATTAGAGTGATTAATTATCTCATCTAATTCCCATGATGATGGGTATTCAATTGTAAAATTGTATACATCATTTCTATACTCAATATCTGACTCTTCTGAATAAGAATAACTTGAATTAAAAATTAGAAACAAAGTAGATCCTAAAATTAAATATACTATTAAATATTTCAATTAGCAATTTTTATATCTCTACAGTCGTTATTTAATGGTTTTTGAAATAAATTATTTTGATAATTTTTATATTTAAATATGAATTACTAAAGGATATATGATAAGAATTGGTAATTCTATATACAATGTTGAATTTATAAAAATAATTTTGAACATTAATTTCAATTCGAATTCATTTATATCTTAATTTAAATACACGTAGTGTAATCATAATTAAAGTATATTTTATTTTTGATAATTAATTTAACTTATAATTCAATATTAAAAAATAAATTTATGACCTAATGAATTTCTTCAAATTATGAGATTGATATATTCAAAATAAAAAAATATTACTAAACATAGACACAATATTATTATTTCACTCAAAACTAAAACTCAATTTAGCAATATAGATGAATGGTACAATGTATGATGGGATAAAAGTATAATAACGTGTATGAAATTTATGGAGCTTATTATATCATTTACTTCTAAATTAAAATTTGTAATTCAATTTCTTATTACCGTAGTTATATGAAGGATCAAAATTGCATTAATGTATAAATATGATAAATAATTTACATCTTAAGTAACTTTTTATATTATTTAGTCGTAAATAATGTGTTAACTATGACAAAAGATGATGAACAATCTAGTAAGAAATCTGAATTTGATATCGATATCTTGGAGAGTTCAGAAAGTAGCAATATTGACTTTTCGCGATTATATAAGGAATGTCATTCATTTTATAATAATAATCGATATTTAGATGCAATAAAATATTGTAATAAACTAATAAAGATTTATCCAGATGATGCTAAATTACATTATGTTAAAGGTTGTTCATTAGAAAAAATAGGAAAATTAACTGAATCTATATCTTCATTCAGTAAAGCTATTAAAATAAATAAAAACTATGAAGAAGCAATTTATAAAAAAGGTATTGTACTAACTAAATTAAACAATTATGAAGAAGCTATAGAATGTTACAATGAAGCCATAAAAATAAAACCAGATGATGTAGATGCCTTAAATAATAAAGGTTATTCCTGCAATAATCTTGGTAAATATGAAGAAGCTATAGAATGTTACAATGAAGCCATAAAAATAAAACCAGATGATGTAGATGCCTTAAATAATAAAGGTTATTCCTGCAATAATCTTGGTAAATATGAAGAAGCTATAGAGTGCTATGACGAAGCCATAAGAATAAAACCAGACGATGTCAACGCAATAAGTAACAAAGGTGTTGCACTGGCTAATCTTGGCAAATATGATGAAGCTATAATATGTTATGACGAAGCCATAAGAATAAGACCAGATTTACTCACAATCAGTAACAAAGGTGTTGCACTGGCTAATCTTGGCAAATATGATGAAGCTATAGAGTGCTATGATGAAGCGATAAGGATCAATCCAGATTATGCATATGCCTATTATAACAAAGGTGTTGCACTGGCTAATCTTGGCAAATATGATCTTTCTATAGAATGCTATGATGAAGCTCTAAAAATAAAACCAGATTATGCATACGCTTATTATGGAAAAGGTTATTCCTGCAATAACCTTGGCAAATATGATGAAGCTATAGAGTGCTATGATGAAGCGATAAGGATCAATCCAGATTATGCATATGCCTATTATGGTAAAGCTAAAAATCTAAAAAGAATTGGTAATGATGCTGAAGCTCAAAAATATTTTAAGATAGCTAAAGAATTAGAGGCTAAAAATACTATGTATATAACAACAACAGTATAATATATAAGATTCAAATAAATTCATTTTGCTGAAATGGCATTTTATTATATGTTAAATCAATATCAATCCAAAAAATAATGTAAAAATTGTAAAAGCCTTGGGCGGGATCTGAACCCGCGACCTTTTCCTTACCAAGGAAACGCTCTACCGGGCTGAGCTACCAAGGCATCGTGAAAACTATAGATAATTCTTCATTATATAATACTTCAGAGTTTATCTTAGGCAATATAAATTAAAATTAAAACAGTTTCTTTCAAATGTATATAATGTATCCAACTATTAATCAAGGAAATACAATTACATTATAACAAAATTCATAATACAAGCAAATTAATTATAATGTATATTTATATCAAAATAAACTTGTTCAAAATAATCAATATTTTATTATGATAAAAGTTCAATTATTTTTGTATCTGACTTATTTGATGCTTTTTAAGAATTATTTGCGGTGTCTTAAAAATTAACTAGTTTTTATGAAAACCTTCATTATTTTTACTATGACTTTAATATGAAACATAAATCTCATAGATCATTTACTAACCTTATTTTACTAACCTTATGTTCATAATTTTAAATAAATAAAATTGATTATAACAGTTTATTTATTTATATTCAAGAAAATCAATAGGAGATGTTTATTAAAATATTAAATTATAAAATTGAAATAGTATATTTAACAGAATGGAGATCATTTTTAGAATATGTAGTATTACTATAAAACAATTTTATGGTATAATTTATAAAAAAAATTTTCTATATCATTTTATTTGTAGATTTTTATTAATTAATGTTAGATTTCTTTGACATATAATAAAATTAAATCAGAATAAATCAGCAAAAATCTTAAAAAATCTAGTATTATAAACATAATATCATTATATTATAGAAATTCTAATTTCTAGAAAACATATAAATAAAATAATAACATACACAAAAAACCTATGGTATTTCAAAAGCAAGATCAATCCAATGAAATATCTTGTGAAGAATGTCATCAAACTGCTATCATTTTCGATAATTTGTCTAGTGAATATGTCTGTTGTTCGTGTGGTTGTGTTATTAATAATGATAATTTAGATAATGATAATATTAATGGTTATTTAGTTCAATCCGATTTTACCGACAAATCTAGAACAGGAATGCCAGAGTCACTAGCCGTTCATCATAAAGGCCTATCAACGTTAATCGGACTTGGTGATATTGATGCTAGAGGCAAGATATTAGAACCAAAACAGAAGGTCGAGATACAGAGATTACGAGTATGGAACAATAGATCTCAATTGAATGATTCTATTTCAAGAAATCTAGAGAAAGCACTGAAATTCTTAAATAATTTCGGTAATAAATTGTGTTTGGGTAGAGCAATTATTGAAAGCGCTGCATATATTTATAGAAAAGCAGCAGTAAAGAAATTAGCAAAAGGTAGATCTACTGTAGCGCTTGTTGGAGCTTCTTTATATATCGCTTGTAGAGAAGCTTCTACACCTAAAACCATATTAGATATTTCTGAAGTATGTAATATTTCAACTAAAGAATTAATGACTCATTACAAATTAATATTAAAGGAATTGGATATTAATATTCCAAATACCAAAGGTCCAGATTATGTTACCATAATATCCAATCGATTGAAACTTAGCGAGAGAACAAAAAGAGAAGCTCTGATTATTTATTCAAAAATACAAGAAAAAGGTATTTCTATTGGCAAAAATCCTCGTGCAATTGCAGGTGCCGTTATTTATTTATCTTCTCAACTATGTGATGAATTTATTAGACAAGTAGAAATATGTCAGGTAGCTGATATATCTACGGTATCATTGAGAAAAAGATGTAAAGAAATTAAATTAATAATTGAAGAAGAATAATTTTTTCACAAATTTTTTCCATTCAAGTACCAATTATCTTTAGGATTTTCATCGAAAACTATTATGACATGTTCAGGTTTAGTTTTTAAAGTTTTTACTGCTAGATCAGTAACTTCTCGTGCAAATCTATCTTTTTGTTCTTTACTCCTTCCAGGATACATTGATATGGTAATAATAGGCATAATTATATTGTAAATTCGATATAAATAAATTTAAGGAAATTAATTTTATTATAATGATGTAAGTATTTAATTTCAATTCTTTCAAAATATTCTAGATCAGCAAAAAATATTTGAATATACTAATCGAAAGAATCAGATTCTAAGTAATTCGAATATTACAATCACGTTGTGTAAATTTGTTAGTTACATTATACAATGGTAATGAATATAGTTTATTTTACTTTGAATAATTAATATTTATAACATAATAGAAAATGATAAAAACTATATTCGCATTCATTTAACTTAACACTAATGAATTATAAAATCGAATTTAATAAAATCATAATAATTAATGTCTAATAATAATATGAAAATTAAGATAATCATTATTATCATTCTCATAACATTCATTACTTTAACTTCATTTTATGAAAATAACATAGTCGATAATAATATAGTCGAGTCCAATGATTTCAACAATAAAAAAAATGAAACATTAAAAGAATTAAGTGTTGGATATTTTCCTAATATAAATCACCTACAAGCAGTTATTGGTTTTGGTAACGGAGAATTTCAAAAGGCGATTGGTAATCAAACTAATATAAAAACCAAAATCTTTAATGCTGGACCTTCTGTTATTGAAGCTTTATTTGCTAATGAAATAGACATAGCATTTGTTGGTCCAAATCCTGCTATTAATGGATATAGTATATCCGATGGTTCGTTAAAAATTATTTCAGGAGTTGCATCAGGAGGCGTAAGTTTTGTAGTAAGAAATGATTCTGGAATTGAAAGTGTTTTGGATTTAAACCAAAAGAAATTTGCATCTCCGCAAATAGGAAATACACAAGATGTAGCACTTAAAACATATTTGCAAGAAAATAATGTAAGTATAACCGAATTTGGTGGAAGTACTAAAGTTATACCAGCAAAAAATCCAGATATTTTTACATTAATGTTGAAAAAAGATATTGATGGTGCGTGGGTTCCGGAACATTGGGCATCAAAATTAATAAAGGAAACAAATTCATTTCGATTATTAGACGAAAGATCTTTATGGCCACCAGATGGAAAGTTCGTTACTACTATGATTGTTGCAAAAACTGATATTATTGAAAACCATCCTGATGTCGTTAAAATATTATTAGAAAAAAACGTTGAATTAACTGATTGGTTTAATGAAAATAAAGAAGAAGGAATATTAATTTTTAATCAAGAATTAGAAAAAATAACTGGAAAACAAATACCAGAAGATGAACTCAAAGACGCAATTTCAAGAATCGATTTTACTTACGATCCAATAAAAACTTCATTATTTAAAGTAGCAGATGATGCATTTGATTTAGGCTATCTTGGAAAGACCAAACCAAATTTAACAAATATCTTTGATTTGACATTATTGAATCAGGTAATCAACGAAACGAATTCGTTGAAAACAAATAATTAAAAATAATTCTCTAAATAATAAATCATATAAATTCATAAAACTATTAATTATAAACATAAATTTTATTATGTCCAAATTCAAGTCTATAGTCAAATTTTTATTGTAAATCACTATTATCTATTATTGCAAAAATCTTGATTGTTTCAAATATATTTTTGATTTGATCAACTGGATTATTTTATGGCAACAATTTTTTTCTTAATTGATTCATTAATTTCTCTGTTTATTGACGAATTTACAAATTCAACTAAATGAGAAGTTAAAGCGTTTCTCAAATTGAGAATATAAACATTAGCTGAACCATCCTTTCCTATTTGTGTTATTATTCCTTGTTTTAACAATCGTTGTATAGACCGCTTAACATCATCGAATTCAATTTCAGTAATAATACTAATTTCTCTTACTGAATAAGAAAATTGTTCATTAAATATAAAAAAATCTAATAATCTTCCGGTTTCGTTCTTAAATATGTATTCAAACGGTCTTTTTCTATTAAATATTAGATTTTTATTCAATACTGTTAATTATAAAAAATAAAATATTTAAGATTTAAATAAAATTAGGATCGTTTATTATTAAAATTAATTTAATAATATTTATCCTTATATATCTCCCGAAATTAGTTCTTATAGCTAATAATGCTTACAATCGGTGATTGGAAGAAATGGTTTTTGTATCAACTTATAGGTAATGGTGTACATAATGTAATATACCATGAAAAAATTCTCAACGAAATAGGTAGGCATTATGACATTAATCTGGATCGTGCATTAAGGGAGCTCATAGATGATGGAATTATAATGTTAATTGAATCAAAGAAAGAAAAAAAATATGTAGTTAATTTTGAAAGATTGACAGATGCGCAGAAAATAATTAATCGAAATAATAGAACCGCAAATATTTTCAGCAATGTAAGTATAAAAGATAACATTACTCGCGAAAAGATTGATTTTCTTCCTCCTTATTTATCTGAACCTTCTGGATACATTTATTGGTTCGAAAATGAAGATAATCGAAAATTTCGAAAACAAAGTGTATATCGAATATATGTGAAGGAAACTGATAAAATGCATTTTGCAGCACAGTTAATTACGAAATCAGTTAGTAGTTCAAAGATTATTCATATGGGATCTTTAAATGTTCCGAATTCCTATATTTCAAGACTGTGGAGAGCAGTAAGATCCCTGAACGAAGAAAAAAAAGATGGTATTTTTATTCTTCAAGATCTTCAAGATAAGGATAGAATTGCATGTGGAAATAATCGACAACGAGGGAAAATTGCATTAATAATTTTTAGAAAATTAGGTTATATCCAACAAGCAGATATTAAAGGAAATTCTACTAAATTTAAATTAAGTGGAAAAAAACCATATTCTATTACACTAGACGAAATATTCAATTTTTCAAGATAGCAACAATTTCAGAATAATATTGATATATCAAATTTGAATTAGCAAATGTTAAAAAATGTAGATCAAATGGATCATGTTCGGATAATTGACTTAATATATATAATAATATAATAAAGAAAAATACTACACCTATTAAAATAAAAATACGTATTCTAATTTCCTTAAAAGTAGTTTTTTTCTTAGTAGGTTCTTTAGATTTGTCTTCTTGCGTAGAATTTGATTTATTTTCTATATTCATTTTTTCAATTATTTTCTTCTTTTTTTTCCTAGATTTATTGCTATTTAAAACAGGAATTTTCTTCACTATTTTTCCATTGTCTGATAATTTGTGAATTTCATATAGTAATACATCTATCTCATCTGCTTTTGACTCAAAGCGATCTACTGCCTTTAAATAATCCGTAAATTCTTCATATGAGGAATTCCATTCTAAAATCCACGATTTTATATATTTGTCATTCCTTTCCGAGTCTGAATCCATAATTAATATTAGTAAAATATCCAATAAAAAAGTTATTTATAATTTAAATATTGGTCTTGATTTAGTCCAATGTTTTAGACACTTTAAATTAATGATATTAGTATTAATGAAATAACGCATCTACTACAAATGCTATAAATAGTGCTGCTAAATATGGGCTTGAAAATTTAAAAACTGTCCAAGATGCTCTTTCAGTTGGTTTAACTAAAAGCCAAATTGATAAAGCCATCATTATTATTCCAAATATAATTGCAGTAACAAGATAAATATTTCCAAATTGATTAAAAAAGAATGGTAATATACTAAACAAAACCATCAATAAAGTAGTACCTGCAATAATTCTAACTGAATATTTTTCACTGGATATGACTGGTAACATAGGGACATTAGCTTTTTTGTAGTCATTTTTTACATGTAGTGCTAAACTCCATATGTGAGTAGGAATCCATAGAAAAACTAATCCTGCCATTACTAAACCAATTTCTAAATTTTGAGTTGTCACAGTAATATACCCTATTAAGGCTGGTGCACCACCTGAAAAACCTCCCAATATTATATTTGATTGACTTCTTCTTTTCAACCATTTACTATATACAATAATGTTGTCAAACAATCCAAACGCCATTAATGCAAAAGCCCATATGTTTATGAACCATGAACAAATCAAAGAAACCATAGTTAATATTAAACCAAAGATTAATGCGTTTTTTGGAGATATTCTTCCTGATGGAATAGGTCTATCTTTAGTTCTATCCATTATTGCATCGATGTCTCGATCATTATATCCTGTTAATGTATCTGCTGCTGCAGAACCAGCAGCTACGCCTACTAACAGTAAGATCCAGGTAAAGGGTGAAATATAGATATCAAATAATAGAGAAGCTGTTAATGCAGAACAAAATGCTGTAAAAACTAATAGGTACCAGATCTTTGGCTTTGTTAATTCATAGTAATTTTTGAGCTTATCTACAATAGTTACAGCATTCATCAATATCCATATATCCACTCTATTACTTTGTTGTAATGAAATTATTTTTGATATTTATATCTTCAAATACAATAAGAATTAAATTCACATTAAATCTAAAATATAACAAGTATAAGATTTTATAATTTACATTATTATTGTAAGATATTTTAATTTAAATTAAATCTTAAATAATAAAATTAAAAAATAATCTATATAATAGTTGATCATCTTAGATAATCTCTTTTGTTTTTAGTAATTCTGCTAGTAATACAGCACCTTTTGCTGAACCCATTTTTTCATTATGTGATAACAATACATATTTTATTCCATTTTCAAATATATTGTCTTGTCTTAATCTACCTACAAAAGTGGTCATACCATCATTTATTTCTCTATCAATTCTTGGTTGTGGTCTAGTCGGATCATCATGAACAATAATATATTCGCGTGGAAAAGATGGTAAATCATTAATTTTTATAGATTTGGAATATTCTAACATTTTTGATTTCACATCAATAGGATCAGCGGTATTTTCAGTTTCTACAAATACTGATTCTGTATGTCCATCCATCACTGGAACTCTAGTACATGTACAACTTACCCTAATTCCGGATGGATCAATGTATTTTTCTCTAAATTGTCCTAGAATTTTTTTAGTTTCTACTTGAACTTTTTCCTCTTCTTTTGGAATATATGGTATTACATTATCAATTATATCTAAGGCCGCAACTCCCGGAGATCTTCCAGCACCAGAAATTGCTTGCATTGAAGTCATAAATATATTTTTAATTCCAAAATTATCTAGTATAGGTTTAAGTGTAATAGCTAATCCTGTTGTAGTACAATTTGGTAAAGGTGCTATGAATCCCTTCCAATTTCTATTCTTTTTTTGAATTTCAAGTAATTTTATATGTTCGTCATTAACTCCAGGAATCAATATAGGTACATCGTCCTGGTATCTAAAAGCTGCTGCAGTACTAATAACCGGTGTAGTTTCAGCAATTTTTGGTTCTATATTTTGTGCATCAGATGATTCTAAAGCCGTAAAGACTAAATCATATTCTTCTGGATTTAATTCATCTATAGAATTTACATTTTGTTCTTTTATATATTCTGGAATAGGTATATTATTATGCCATTTTAAAATTCCTGTGTTATTGTCACGTAATGCATCTACGTACTTTTTTCCAGCAGATCTTTGAGAAGATACTATTGTTTTTAATTCAAACCATGGATGATTATCTAATGCCACCACAAATTCTTGTCCAACAGCCCCTGTCGAACCTATTAAAGCAACTTTTAACATCGCAATAGATTGTGTTAATGCTTCTAATAATCGTTATTCAAAAAATTATATAAAAAATAAAATATCCAATATCAACATTATAATATATTATATTATTATGCTAAATATTCTTAAAAATGAATCAACGTCAGAAATTTCATAATCTAGACATATGTTCACATGGCGGAGTATTTTCCATTAGCAAAAATCAAAGAAGATTGTTAAAATTAGATTTTAGTTCAAATATAAATCCATTAGGAATTTCTAATCACGTAATAAAAAATATTTCTAATAATATTAAATCTCTTAGTTCCATTTATCCAGATCCAAAATGCATAGATTTAAAAAAAGCACTACTAGCGTATATTAAAACAGAGATTAATGAAAATTGGATAACTGTGGGAAATGGTGGTACTGAATTGATCCATAATTTTGTTGCAGCACTAGGATTAAAAAAACCTATAATAATCATCCCTACGTTTTGTGAATATGAATTAGCATGCCAAAAAAATAATATAGAAATTAATTCAATTAATTTGTCTAACGATTTTAAATTAAATACAGATCAAATAATAGAAAATTCCAAAAAATCCGATGCAATATTTCTTTGCAATCCTAATAATCCTACAGGATTGTTATCAACGAAAGCAATAAAAAAGATTATTGATAATGTTGAACCATCTACACTCATTTTCATAGACGAGAGTTTTATCGAATTCGTAAGCAATTTTAAACACGAATCATTTCTTTCTGTCATTTCACAATTTAAAAATTTGTTAATATTGAGATCTATGACAAAATCCTTTGGTCTTGCCGGTTTACGTTTAGGCTATTTGATTGCTAATCCAAAAATTACAAGAAAAATTCAAAATTATCAAATTTCCTGGAATGTTAATGGTCTTGCTCAAGAAGCAGGGATTTTGGCTTTACAAGATACACAACATCTAAAACAAGCTAATATGATAGTCAGAAAAGAAAGAATTATGATCTTTAACGAAATAAATAAAAAATTAAAGAACTTTGTTCCATTCAAATCTGACGCAAATTTCTATTTGATTAGGATTAAAAAAATTACTTCAAATCAATTGAGATCTATATTATTGAATAAATATAATATTTTAGTTAGGAATTGTAATACATTTAGAGGCATGGAAAGTAAAAACATGATTCGTGTTGCAGTTAAAAATAAAAATGAAAATTTAGTTTTATTAAAAGCATTAAAAGAAATAGACAATCATATATTGTGATCATGTATAAATTACGTGATTGATTATACATGTCTAAATCTAAAATTTTGATGGTTCAAGGTACAGCTTCAGGAGTAGGAAAAAGTATTCTCGTTACTGCTCTTTGTAGAATTTTTTCTAATATGGGATATAAAGTTGCACCATTTAAATCACAAAATATGTCATCAAAAATATTTAATTTATCTGATGTTGAATTTATTGCAAAAATACAATCTATTCAAGCAATAGCATCAAGAGTTAAACCAGATAGTCGAATTAATCCTATTTTGTTGATTCCATTAGGAAATTATAAAAGTAAAATAATATTGGATGGAAAATATTATAAAGAAATGCATGCAAGAGAATATTATGAAAAATTTGTATTGAATAAAGGATTTAAAACTGTATTAAATTCATTACAGAGTTTAAGAAAAGAAAATGACATAATAGTAATTGAAGGAGCTGGATCTCCTGCTGAAATAAACTTAATGCGATATGATATTGCAAATATGTTACTAGCAGAAAAAATCTGCGCACCTGTTATTTTAATAGCAGATATTGAAAGGGGTGGTTGTTTTGCTAGTATTGTTGGAACCATGACATTATTAAAACAAAGACATCAAAAGTTAATCAAAGGTTATCTAATTAATAAATTCAGAGGAGATGACTCAATTTTATACGATGCTATAAAAATTATTGAAAAAAAGATAAGAAAAAAAAATCTTGGAATAATACCTATAGTAAATTTTAATTTACCTGATGAAGATTCTTTAGATAATAAAATTGAAAGCAATGAAACATATTCTACAAAAATGTTGAATAAGCAAATAGATATATTGGCAAAACACGTGGAGAAAAATATAGATATTGATTTTATTACTAAAAATATACTCAAAATAAACCTATGATAATAGATCTCTATATCTTTTTTACTGTTGTTTCTGCTTCGTCTATCAATTTTTTTATATCAGACATAAACAACAAATATCATCCTGTAGCATGGCTTGGAAAAATAATTAAATATTTTATACCCAAATTGAAACATAATAACAATCAAAATGAACGAATTAATGGAATCTTCTTTTCAATTATTTTTGTAATTTTTATAGGCATTTCAATTCATATCTTGACGATTTATTTTTATATAATAAATATATTTTTTTTCCTCATTTTTTCTATTTTAATTTTAAATATTACAATATCAATTAAAGGAATGGAAAAACACGTAGACGAAATAATTAATTCATTGTATGAAAATGATCTTAAAAAAGCTAGAACAAAATTATCTATGATTGTGAGTAGAGATACTTCAAAACTTGATAAACAACATATACTCTCTAGCACAATTGAGTCAATAGGCGATAGTATTGTAGATGGAATTACTTCGCCATTATTCTATTTTTCATTATTTGGCCCAGCTGGTGCAGTTGTATT
Source organism: Nitrososphaeraceae archaeon (assembly GCA_050043595.1). Classification (GTDB taxonomy): domain Archaea; phylum Thermoproteota; class Nitrososphaeria; order Nitrososphaerales; family Nitrososphaeraceae; genus TH1177. The sequence goes on from JBNAIF010000057.1 coordinate 26,355, forward strand.
TAGATTAGTTAGTACATTGGATTCAATGATTGGTTACAAAAATGAATATTTTGTAAATATTGGTTGGATGTCTGCAAAACTAGATTCATTTCTAAATTTTATTCCAGCTAGAATAACTTCTCTTATTATGGTTTTAGCATCTTTAGTTTCAATGAGCGATTGGAAAAATTCTATTAAAATTTTTAAAAAAGATCGTAAAAAACCAGAAAGTTATAATTCAGGATATCCTATGTCAATACTAGCTGGTGCATTAAGAATTAAACTAGAAAAAACAGATTACTATACTATTGGAGTATCTTATGAACCATTATCAGAATTAAAATGTAAACAAGCTATAAAATTAATGAAGATAACTACAATATTGTTCATTATTATTGTGTCTATTCCAACTATATTCATATTATCACTTTTTCAATGGTGGGAATTTTTATTTGCTATTAAATAATTTAATTTCTCTTATAACATTTTTTACTATAATACCTTCAACAAAAAAGACGAATTATGATATATCATATATCGCTAAAAATATGTATTTATGTCCTTTAATTGGTATAATGATAGGATTCATTCTAAGTTTATTATCCTATATCATTTTTGATTATGTAGATGGTATTTTCTTTGGTGTAATAATTTCCATTTGTATCGTACTCATAACAGGATTACATCACCTTGACGCTTTAGGCGATATGGCAGATGGATTAATGGTGAATGGTGATAAAGAAATGAAAAGAAGAGTAATGTCTGATCCTAGGTTAGGAACCGCAGGTACTGTTACCATAATCTTTTACATTATTATACTTATTCTATTGTTTTCTTCAATTGATAATATATTTTATTTATTATCTGCAATTATGGTTGCAGAAGTTTTTGCTAAATATAGTATGACTTTACAATGTTATCTAGGAAGATCTGCTTGGGATGGAATGAATGTTCCGTTTATTAAAGCAATGAATTCTAAAAAGATAATAATTTCAAGCTTAATAATGATTATAACTTTTTATTTTTTTGGATCTAGTTTAGTACATAATATGATATCGATGATGATAGGATTGGCGGTAACCTTGATTATTTTGGCGATCTCTAATAAACATTTTGGCGGAATATCGGGAGACACCATTGGTTCGTCCAATGAATTAACAAGACTTTCTATACTATTTGTATATGTATTTTTATAAGAGGTAAAATTTTGGACAAAAAGAATTTATTATCTATGATAATGTGTGGAGGAAAATCCACCAGAATAAAAAACTTTATTCCTACTGCTGAAAAACCACTCATTAAAATAAATAATAAATATATGATTGAACATGTTATAGAAGTTTTAGTAAAATCAAAATGTTTTTCTAATATTGTCGCTAATGTTAGTCATAATACACCTAAGACATGTTCTTTTTTATATAAAGAATATTATCGAAATAGACATATAATAGATATTTTTCACGGAAAAGGATCAGGATATTCTGAAGATTTGTCGTATTTTCTTAAATCATGTAATAAAAAAATAATTTTCACAGTTCCTTCCGATCTGCCTTTGCTTTCTGTCAGAATAATAAAAAAAATAATAGATTCATACAGAGAAGAACAATGTTTATCCATAATTATCGGAAAATATTTTGTCGAGAGTTTAGGCATTAGACCAAGCATCTTCTTCAAATTTAATGGTTCAGATTATTGTTATTCTGGAATATCTATATTTAATACTTCAAAGATAAGCTATAATGAAGACATAAAAGAGAAATATATGATATTAAATAAAAAAGAAATAGCTGTTAACATAAATGAGAAAAAGGATCTAAAATTTATCTTAGATAATTTGATATAATTTCTTATTCCAGAGATTCTAAAACATTTCCATAAATTTTTGCTTTACCGCCTGTATTTTTTACCAATAATTCATTGCAGGAATTACAATTTATGGAATTAGTTGAATGTGTATAAATGATAGTTTGTTTTTCGCAATTAGTACATTGAATTTTTTGGAATGAGCTCTTTGGTATGGGTATGAGAATACTTTCTTTTTGCATATGACTTACATTAAATATTTAATTATTAGCCTATTTCTAACTTTCGCATTCTCATGCCTTCCTTCATTGACTTTTTTTGACATGTTTTGCAGGTGTAACGTAAAGTTATCTTCTTTGTAGTTTTTGCAGTTCTTTTTAATTCTGGAAATTTTTGTCCTCCATATCCTTTCTTGTCTTCTGCATGTCTTCTTGCACCTAATGCAGATTTTCTGTCTTTTCCCTTTTTGTATATCCCAACAGATTGAATTGTATGGGTTTTACATTTAGGACAGAATTTTCGCATTTCCTTATTCATCTTCATATATTAATTTTTTTTCAAAAAAGGGCTATATAAGGAAAACTAATGTTTATTATTTTTAGACCATCTATATTGATCATATCTGTATATAACAAGATTTAGTATAGCTAAATTCATTTTATTTATAAATATTATTAAACGCTTATATTCAACTTCTCCGTTACCATAGCAAGAAAATGGAATTATTTGGTAATTTAATACAACAAATGAGTATACCAGTGAACATGGAAACTTTCGGTGTATGGATTCCACTAGCTTTCGGACTTGCTGTTGGTTTAGTATACGCTATAGCATCAGGATTAAGACGTCCAACCTAAAGGTAAATACTTTATTTTCTTTTTATTTCTTAATTGTAATTTATTTATTATTTACTACGTTCTAGAGTAAATTTTTCTTCATACATATGAAGATTATCTAAAAACGACTCGAACGTTGTGATCGATGTTATCGGCACTCTTCCAGCTATAATATATGATACGGGAAAAAGAGTTACAATAACTGGCAATGCTGTTTTTATCTTTGTATTTTTTTTTAAAAACAATTGAGTTCTGTATATCTGCTTTTCTGCATATTTTGATAAAGACGCTTTGTTGTTGTATTTCCAATGTTTACAATCAATTGTGATTGCACAATTGTTCTTGGTGCCTATAACATCTAATTGAACCGTGGGTTTAGTTAAATAAACATTTGATTTGACATTATATCCGAACATTTCCAAAAGATGTGAAACAAAAGATTCAAAATCTCTCCAAGTCAAATTTTTTGAGCATGATAAAATGTCACATCCTCTCTTCAATGCTAAAATTGCTATTTTGATTTTATCTGATTGATTAAAATATATGAAATTGTTTTCATTAGATATTTCACTAATATTATATAATTGTAAAAACGATAGAACTTGGGAAAAAACATCATTACTTTGTATTCCAGATGCAAGTTTGATCTCTTGCATTGACATTTTTCGTGTTTGAATTCCAGAAAGTAATTTTAACAAAATATTTGGATTAATAGAAGAATCCTTTCGCAATTGCTATTATTTTTATAGCTTATCTTGCTTACATTAATAAATTTATACTCTAAAGTTATTTTAATCCTTATTAAATTCTATTTATTTTAAAATTCCGTTTTGGTGCTTGCAAACTTGATAAAATTTGCTTTAATTCTTCATCTGTTAAAACTCTATTAAGTCTCCCTGTAGATGCTGCATTAATTAAATAAGATTCAACTGTTTGAGCAAGATCTGGCTTAACCATGCGTATATTCATCAATCTTTGTCTTGCAGTAGGATCTAATAATTTCATCAAAATCATTTGCTTCATTTCTTCTGCTTGAGCTTCTCTTTGCTTCATATTGTCATCATTATCTGATGAATTCTGCTGAGGAAATGACATTATACTTCTTCTAACTAAGCGTATCTATTTAACTCTTGATTGTTTTTTTGTAATTCCTTGTGAACTTCTGTAGCTATTCTATCAGTTCTTTTCATCCCGTCATCAGAAATAGCTCTCCCACTACTCTTTTTAATTAAATATCCTGAACTTTCTAACTGTTGTAATCCAGTTCGAATTATTCCTCCACTTGCATCCCTGTGATGAGCTAAATTATATCCATTTTGCTTTCTACCACCGTATTCAGTTCGTAGTGCATTCACACTTATTGGTCCATGAAGATAAATTTTTCTTAATAATGATGCACATCGAATATACCACCAATCCCTGTTTTGCGGAATTTTTTCAGTATGGGACCCAGTTTTAACAAAATAAGACCATGAAGGGGGTTCTATTTTTTTGTCATTTTTCAAGTAATCAGCTAACTTTTCTATAAATATATCAGCTGGAACATCATAAACTTTTGCCATATTTTAATATTCAATGTTCTTAAATACCCCTATAAATCCTTATTCTCCGAAATAAAAATTAGTCGACTTTGCTAATTAGTTTTCTATATGTATGATTACAATTTAAGCAAGTAATTCTAATTGCTTTAATAGATGATCTTCCTAATCTCACACGTGCATTATAGTTTGGTGAGATGAACTTTTTGCATTTTTTGCAATAATGTTGTTTTATAGAATATGGAAGTTTTAAACGAATTCTCTTCGCAATCTTTTTAGCTAATTGAGCTTGATTATTTGATAAGTTATAATCAATATATTTTTCTTTCAATGCATTATTTATCAATATTGATATTCGTTCTAAAGCTAAATTTTCAACATTCCTTTTCAAAACTTATTATTTTTATTTATGATAATAATAAAAATATTATCATCAATCTTTGTAATTATCTTTTAAAAATCAATACTTCATAGAATCACAACTTTATCAACAATTAATAATTAATAGATTCTTAATAAAATATTTGAAAGGTAAGATTTCCATAATTATCGCAGAATCAGGATTAGAAACAATTCCTATCGAATTGCAAAAGAATAATTCTATTTTAAGTTATTCTAGAAAAGTAGGAAAAAAACCAAAAGAACTCCTCTTAGATATAAGTTATCATTATTCAGCTATGAAAAATGGAAAGATTGAAAATATGTTAAAACGTGGACGACCTGATCTTATACATTTTGGACTATTAGAAATATTGTCCGCTCCAATGTATCAAAAAAAACTAGTTGATGTATATATACACACTATAAACAATAATGTAATAACCATTGGAAATAATGTCCGTATGCCTAAGACATACGCAAGATTCGAAGGTTTGATGATTAAGCTATTTCAAGATAAAATTATCAGTGTTACAAATAGCAATGATCATCAAAACATGCTATTACTTTTGGAGAATAATATAACTTTTGAAGATTTGGTTAAAAAAATAAACTCAAATAAAATTATCGGATTTTCAAGTAGAGGTGTTTTACAATCAATAGATAAGATTGCAAAAGAAGTATTTTTAGACGATATTCATTGTGTTCTAGTTTTTGGAGGCTTTCAAAGAGGTCATTTTAATCAATACATTAGTAATACATTCGATAAAATCTATTCAATATCTAATTCGCATTTAGAATTACATACAGTTATTGCAAGGGTTATTTATGAATTGGAAAAGTACAGAATTTAATGATTTATTTAGAATTTAATCCATAAATAACATTTGAGAAAGATTTTTAATAACATCGAATATTGATATATATTAACGAGACGACAATGAATAAATATTCTGTATTTTCATTTAGTATAATTATATCCCTGTTGACATTATTCGGCGTATCTTCAAACGTATATGGTGACGGGTTATTTGAAGAAAATTTACCACCAGCTACGGTGGGAGATAGAGAAGCAAGTTTATACACAAAAATTAATCCACCTATACTAACAGCCGAAAGTAAAGAAAATGCTTTTTTTGAATTAAGATTATTTGATGCAAAAACTGATGAAACAATTGAACATGTATCATATTTTATAACCGTGGAAAAGGATGGTAACCTCATAATGAGAGATCTTTTTCATTCTCATACAGGTGACTTGCGTTTAAAAATTTCTCCTCAAGAAATTGACGGTGTAAATATATTCGGGTCTACCGAACCTTTTCTTGGCGGATGGGTTAGCCAAACTGGGGATATATCATTAACTGGACCAATATTATTAGAAGGTGGATTATATCATTTTGCTATTGAAATTTTCGGAATAGATCATGATAGAAATATCTTTACACCAGATGATGCACCACGATTTGATTCATGGTTGAGTGTAGGAGACATATATAAAGATAATATTAATTTTAACAATATTGATTACAATGTTACATTAATCTCATATTATGATCAAGTACAAAATTTTGGGTTTGATCCTGCTATAAAGTCTATTAGTTGGGAAATGCCATTTAACTGGGATATCGATAGAATCAAAGAACAAAATATATTTGTACATGAGGAAATAAAGATACCGAAATCTTTTGAAGAATTTGGTTCTACAACATCATTTGATGCTAAAGTCAATGGTATTCCAGTTTCAGGAAGAACTATTGCTGTCGATCCATTTACTGAAGATAAAAATCTAATAATCCACTATCTATTAAATAAAGGTGATATACTTAAACTTGGTGAAGAGATAAATAACCAGACTTCAAACGATCAGATTCCTGATCTTATGGTATTCGAATTATCTCCATCTGCAAAAAGTCAAATAATAACATCATCTGAAACGGTAACAGATACCGGTGGAATCGCAATAGAATTCAAATGGACTCCAGATATTATCTTACCAAACGAAGATACTATATTAAACTTGAATTTTGCTGATGCTTTTGACGATCAAAGTATAAATGGCGATATTAAATATGACCTTATATTTTATGATCAAAACGGTGTTGAAATATTAAAGAAAGAAGATTTAACAGCGATAAATGCAACAGACACACAAACCTTGAAATTTCCATCTAGCGGGATATATCAAATGGAAGTTCATATCAAAAGCATAATCTTTCCAGAAGTTCTTTCTCCTGATGAAACCCGAAGTGGTATTGGAAGAGGTAATGTGGTAATATCGTAGGATAATTTTCTTTTTCCTTCGGAAATACCCAATTTCAAAATTAATTTTAACTAAACAAGATTGGATTATATTCTAGCTCTAAGCTTGTTATAATCATTGAAATTACAATTTACTAATCATCTAATTTGTTTAAATCATTCAGACAAACAAATAAGATTAAAACTTCAGTCATTAGATAGAGACTCTAACAATGAATGTACTGAAGGTTTTCTAATATGTGATATTTGTAATGTAGAATATCCAATTATAGAGGGCGTTCCAATACTAGTAAAAGATTTCAAGAAATATGTTGAAAATAGACCTACAATCTATGGTCAATGGTTTTTGAAAAGTAAATCTACAAAAATGCGAAATTTTTTAAAAAATCTTAATATAAAAAAATTTTCTGAAAATACAACTTACGAACATGATGGTCCATGGTATGATTCATATAAATGGTTACAACAAGAAGATCATTCAGAAGATCGACTGATCAGATCTCTCAAATGGAATGTTAAACCGAATGAGTTGTATAATAGAGTAATAAATGGTATCACTCCTCAATTAGACGGAATAGCATTAGATTTAGGATGTGCAATGGGAACTACTACAAATGAACTATCAAAAAAATATTCTTTTGTAATAGGAATAGATCTATCCTTTTCATTTATTAAGGAATCACGTAAACGCATGATAGATCTAGAAATAGGAAATGTAGAATTTTGTGTATCTGATATTTTAAATCCACCATTCAATCATATGAAATTTGACCTAATTTTGGCACTAAATATAATTGAACTAGTAAATCCAACTGAATTATTATCTGTGATTCATCACTTATTAAAACCTCATAGCACTGTTATTTTTACAGATCCTTACGATTACAATAGAAAAATAATTTATGATCAAATTTATAATTCAAAATCATTTCGGACATTATTAGAAAAAAATGGTTTTCGTATTGATACATCTTCTTTTAAAAAAGAATCTCATATACCATGGATCTTGAAAATCAATGAACGTGTTTATTTATTCTATTTTGTAGATTTTATCAAGGCAAAAAAGATTTCCAAACATAAAATAACTAGACTTTGATAGTGATAATTGGCAAATAAGCAAAATAAAATTAAGAATTAATAGTAGAATTAATTTAAATATTAAATAATGACAAACACGCAAAAAATTTTCAAAGATCGCTCTAAATTATCTCCAAGATATATTCCTACAAAACTATATCATAGAGAAAAACAGATCAATATTTTATCAAATATCTTTGAAGATTTAGAAAAGAATCCAGATTCTTTTCCTCTTACACCAGTACAGATTATTGGTTCTACAGGTATTGGAAAAACTTCAACTATAATTAAATTCACTCAACTTCTAGAAGAAAAATTATCAACTAATAAATTGCAAGTAAAAATTATTTATATTAATTTAAAACTTCAAGGCGGTAACAAGTACGCAATATATAAATTTCTTTTATCTCAGGTATCTCCTGAATTACCATCTCAAGGTTTAAGTGCTGAGGAAATGTTGCGTCAAATGATAAATTATTTGAACGAAAATTCTATCTATACTTTTATTATATTAGATGAAATAGATTATTTAATAAAGATTGCCAAAGATGCTGATATAATTTATGATCTAACTAGACTAAACGAATTTAATCCTAATAACAGATGTAATGTTAAAGGCGTGATATTTATTGCACGTAGTACAGATTTTTATGAAAAACTTGATCAAGCTGAAATAAGTTCTTTGGGTCGAATACCTATAGAATTTCAAAACTATACGTTAGATCAGATTAGCGATATACTTTCTAAAAGATGTGATGAAGCATTCGAACGACGAGTTATAAGCACCGATATCATAGATCTAATTTCTAAAATCATCGACTCTCCTATAATTAATGGAGATTTAAGATATGCATTAGATCTTTTATCATATTCTGGTAATAGAGCTGAAAACGAAGGTACAGAAAAAATTTTTCTTGAGCAAGTTCAGTCTGTTCATAATAAGATGAATGTAGGATTTAGTTATGAAAATATAAAAAATCTATCCAAGTTGGAAATATTTATGCTTATTTCTATACTTCGAGGAATAAAAGCAAAAAAAAATCAATATGTGGAATTCAAAGAAATTAAATTACAATTTATTGAGATACTAAAAAAATATAACATAAAGAAGAAATCAGAAGTAGAAGATCTATTAAATTCTTTAGATGAAAAGGGTATTGTTAAAATAAAATCATTAAAAAAAATATATCTAAATACCACATCGCTAATCGATCTAGAGAAACTTTTAGACAAAAAAATTGAAAAAAATCTTGATACCAAATAACGAAAAATCGTCAAAAGATATTATAGAAACTGGATTAGGAAGTATAGGTAAGATCAAAATATTAAAATCTTTAGCTGAAGAAAAAAAATTTTTGACTATTTATGCTATACATAAAAAGACACATTTGAAGAGAGAAGATATAAAGAGAAATCTAAAAGAATTGATCCAACTAAATTGGATAGTAGAAAAAAAAGTAGATACATTTATGTATCAATTAAATCTCAATAATCAATATATAGAAAAATTAGTTATATTTTTTAGAGACGTTGGTTATATGGAACAACAAAAAGATTACTTATAAACCACACGAATAAATTTTACTACTTTACAATGGATTACTATCTAATTAAATCAATAAATGTTGTTCTCGAATTGGCAAGACAATCAGATCCACTATTATTCTTGATATCAACTGATTTAACGTTTCGGATTTTTTCTAAAATTAATTGTTATAGCCTCATATAATGTTGCAAGACACCGTAGATTATTATCATTATTCAAATTTATAAGAAATTATAATGCTGGAATCTACTGTAATCTTTAAGTTAAGGTAACTACATAAAATAGATATCATTGTCATTTATAAGATACAGATTAGGAAGATTTAGAAAAATCACAAAAACCAAAATATTTTTAATAGTTAGATATATCTTTTTTCTTTATGTTAAATTCAAATTGAAGATCGGATGGTTATAAAAACTAATTATAATTAGTAAACCTAACATTCAATAATAGATATCTTATCTTTATAAAAACAATGGACTATGAGAAATTATGTAAATCGATATTTGCTTTACACGATGATATACGATATGCTGGTGTAGTAGATGAATCAGGTAGTTTGATAGCCGGTGGAACAAGAAAAGGTATTGATTCTATTGTCGATGAAAAAAATGAAGAATTATACTTAGCCCAAACAGCCCTTAGAAGATCAATGCGTGAGCGATTTGACGATACAATGGGTAAATCTAGATTTCGATATCTAGAAAGAGAAAAGATATCAATACTTACTCTATATATGAATAAAAAAGTAGTTTTAATAACAATTGAACCTAATGTTGATTCACATACCGTAATAGACATTGCAGAAGATTCGATAGATATGATTGAAGGAAAAATTAACTTTTAAATTTATTCCACATTCTTTATATTTATAATAAATTAATCATTTTATTTATCTACTATATTATGCATAGATTTTAGATCTTCTTTAAAGAGAATCAGGTTTTTCGGTATTGTTAGAGTAATTTGATCTTTAAGTGATAATTGTTTTCCAGTACTAGGATTCAATATCGTTTTTTTCTTATTCCAAACAAGTGAATTAAAGTTTATTATATCTTGTGTATGTTGTTGCAAGCCATCTGAAATATTATCGGGTTCTGGAAATTTTTCGAGATGAATGCTACTATTAGAATATATCTTGTGCCATAATTCTTCAGTTATAAAGGGACAGATTGGTGCCAAGAGTAATAAAATAGTAGAGAAGCATTTGTGTATGGTGTATACTGCTGATTTATTATTCAAATTTTCAGATTCATCATAAACTCTTTTTTTAACCATTTCTATATAATGTGGCGCAAAAATATTCCATGTAAAATCCCTTAAGCTGTTTGAAGGGATGAAAAAATTATAATTATTATATCCATTCTTACAAATTTTTATGAATTTATTTAACTCTGAAATTATCCATTTATCAGTATACGTTAATTCTGTATCTGATATATTCGAGACTTTTGGAAAAGATGATATGAATCTTCCTAAATTCCATATTTTTGATAAAAACTTTTGACAAGAAAAAATGCTTTGTTCCGAACATCTAAAATCTTGCCCTAAATTAGATTCGCTCGCAGACCAAAATCTAAATGTATCTGCACCATATTTTTGAATAATTGGATATGGATCTATAACATTTCCTTTGCTTTTGCTCATTTTTTTACCGCGTTCATCCACCCCGTAGCCCATGATCCAAACAGATGACCAAGGCAATTTGTTAGTTAATTGATAACATCGTAACATTGTATAGTATAACCAAGTTCTAACTATATCTTTTGCTTGTGGTCTCATATGTACAGGATATGTGTCTATATTATGGTTAACACTAGTAGAAATAATATTTTTAGAAATAAATAAAGGTGTAATGCTAGAATCCATCCAAGTATCAAATGTCTTTTTTTCTCCTACGAATTCCTCACATAAACATTTATTACATTTATTAAATGGTGCAGATTCATTCCATGGTTGATAATATTTTCCCGAATTAGGTACATGAGGATGATCACATTTTTTACAAAACCATACTGGTATTTCTGTTCCATAAAATCTTCTTCTAGAAATTGGCCAATCGATAGATACAGAATTAAGCCAATTCTTAAGAATTCGTCTATGAATTTCTGGATAAAATAAAATATCGTCAGAAAGACGATCTAATGTATCAACAAAATCAAGCTGTTTGAGATAATAATCTTGCAAGGGTATAATTTCAATTGGTGTTTTACTTCTTTCACAAAGCGGAGTTCTATGCATTATTTTCTCTTCTTTCTCTAAAAAATTATTTTGTATCAAATCTTCAATTATTTTTTTCCTTGCTTGTGTAACCGATAAATTACTATACTTGCCTGCAATATTAGTTGTTTTACCATTTTTATCTAATACTACTATTTCATTTAGATTCAATTCTCTAAATAATTGAACATCATTATGATCACCATAACTACACACCATTACCGCTCCAGAACCAAAATCGCGTTTTGCAGAAGGATGAGTTAAAATCGGTACATATCTATCATAAAATGGAATATTCGCATATTTGTTTTGAAATTCTAAATAACGTTCATCATCTGGATGTACAATGATAGCTTGACAAGAACACAAAAGCTCCGGCCGAGTAGAAGCTATAATAATATTTTTATTGTCATTTTTAATTCTAAATTTAATATATGTTAAAGTTGTTTCCATATCTTCGTATATGATCTCTGCATCTGCAATAGTTGTTCCACAATTAGTACAATAATTATTCGGTCTATTTGATATGTATATCAAATCTCTTTTCCATAAATCAATAAATGTACTTTGTGTAAATTTTCTAAATTCTACAGAATCTGTTCTATAGTAATTTTCAAAATTACAACTGAGACCTAAATTTTTCATAATCGAAATCATTTCAGTTTCTAGGTCATCTAAGGAAGTTTTACATAATTCCAAAAATTTTTTTCTATCAGTATTTCGCATTCGTATCTTATGTTTTTTCTCTGTATAGATTTCTACTGGAAGTCCATTTCTATCTATACCTATAGGAAAAAGAACATTATAATCCTTCATCCGTGCTGTTCTTGCAATCATGTCAATCTGAGAGTAATGAGCTGCAGCTCCTATGTGCCAAGGACGACCTGATGGATATGGTGGAGGTGTATCAATAATAAATTTTTTTTTGTCGGAACTATTATCAAAATTATAAAGATTAGAATAATTCCATTTTTCTAATATTTCTGATTCTATTTTGTGATTCCATGACTTTGAAGTTATATTTGATTTCATATATTCCACTAATAAACTAATTATATCTAGTTATTAACGTTAATATTATATGACGAATTATTTTTGAAATCAGTATTTTGTTCAAAGTTAAATATATCAAAATGTAATTGATAATTCTTTTACTAAAATGTAGTAAATGATTTAAAGAATGAAACTTTTGTATCTAATATAGCTTTTATAATTTTTTTAATTTTAATTTATTTAATATTTATATTAAATAATGAATATCATCAAGTAGGAAGGTCGGTTTCTACAAATCGATTTCAATTACATTACCTTATATTGTTATTATTCTATATCTGTTATTTCAATTAATATAAGTTATTTAATTGCACGGTTATTTTATGTAACTATTATAAACCTAATAATTATGATATATGTTAATATTTTATTAAATTATATACAATTTAGCTCATTGATATTTGGATTTATGTACATTTTATTATTTTATGTTTATTGAAATTGGATATAACATATTATTATTGTCATTATATTTAAATAAAATATAAAATTTCTAAATTTAAATTAAAGTATATTATATTGAATTGATACTTTACCCAACAACTTAAACATAACTAAATTTAATTAATTTATATTAGCTAACATATGTGCACCTTTATTTACACCTTCGTAAATGTAAATACCTAATGCATGAATATTGCGTGGCATCTTGGGAGACAGAATTCTAATTATTTCTTTAGATAAATTCTCAACGGTAGCCTCATCGTTAAGTAAATA
>JBNAIF010000058.1:0-3231 GCA_050043595.1 Nitrososphaeraceae archaeon
GCATGGACCAATAGCTTTGATAGAAAAAGGTACACTAGTAGTAGGGTTGGCATGCCAAGAGGAACTGAACGATAAAGTCATAAGCAATCTTAAAGAAGTAAAAGCAAGAGGAGCAGAAGTTCTTATTATAGCTATGGAAGACAATGAAAAGATAAAAGATGTAGCTGATAACATAATATATATCCCACGAACAAATCCATTGCTAGCGCCAATACTTGAAAACGTACCTCAACAGTTATTAGCATATCATATGGCTGTTGCATTAGGTAACGACGTAGACAAACCAAGGAATCTGGCAAAGTCAGTAACGGTGGAGTAGGCGAGGGGATTTCTGGTATTATTTATAAGCACGTAATTCATATTAGGTGAGTTGCGTGTTTTTCTATGAAGAATTATATACGTGTATTAAGTAAGAGTGTAGTAAAGCGATTAGATGATTGATAAATATATGTTGTTAGTAGATAAGAAAAATCGTATAATGATATTAATGCAATAAATATTATTATCTGCAATAAATAGGGATTATTATGTAGATCAAGGGGTGGAGAATATCAAAAAATTAGAACGTTTTACATTAATAATTATGTCAATGGCTATTATAATTGGAATCTTGACGGATACATTTTTTATTAAATATATACCTCAATTTATGATAGCTAAAATAGATAATTATTATGATTTCGCAGTAGTAATGTTTCAGATTCAAGCAACTGTAACTACTTTGGGAATTGCACTTGTTACGTTATTATCAAGTACAATTAATGATACAATTTATGGGATATCAATTTCTAAGTTTATTCTTAATTATAGACCTAAATTTCTAAAACAAAAATATGTTATAAGTATTATGTTAAGTATGAATATGTTAACTTTTGTATGTATATCAATTGGAGCGTATAATTGTGTAATATCAGTATTTATGATTACATTTTATCTCATATTATATATGACTTATGAGATTCTAACTGTTTTTAATGGTAGAGAACCAATGAAAGAAGAAATTAATAAATATATACAAGCTAATCTTAGCAATTTAGATATGTTAAAGAATATTTTTAATGATACAATTTTGGCTATAGAACAGGAAAAGAGGATTAAAGTAAGAGAAAATCTTGATTATGAATTATTCATATTTAAAATTAGTGAGGAGTTAATAAGTAACAATAAAATAAGAGAAGTTTGGCAAGATGGACTATATGCCATATTTTCAAAATTATATAGAAATAGTAGAGGAGAAGAATTGCAAGAAGCTTACTTATATCTTGATAAATTCTATGAGATAATTGAAAATCACAATCATCCAGAGAAATTTGTTTTATGGGATAAGATTAAGAATAGTTTTTTTGATTCCTTTAAATATTACGAATTTAAAGATGTAAGTGAATTGAATGTGTTTGCATCATTAAGATGGAAGATATATAAATGTACTACTTATGATGATACTGAAGGAAGAGTAACTAGAAATAATTATGATGTAGAATATATATTTGCATATGTCTATTGGAATATTTTTGGAAATGATCATAAACTCTATGGTATTGATAAATCAGTTATTAGAGATAAAAAAGTTGAATATTATAAATATATTAGGGATGGCTTAGATTATGATATAAATAACAATGAGGCGGTAAGGAAAATAATATATAATGAATTTCTTTTCTATACCAAGATTTTAATTGATAATTGTGAAACTGATGTTATTTATAAAACATTTATTATCGAATTAGGAGATGACTACAGTGAGATGAAAGTAGTTTCTAAAAATTATTTCCTTACAATAATAATATATGTTTATTATTTGTCTGAAGAAGAGAATCTTGTGAATGACCGTTTAAAAGTATTTTCCAAGAATCTAATTTTAGATATACAACAAGAAATGTCAAGATTTATATCCTATTTTTCTTTTGAAGGGAGCATTTCGGAAAGTCTAGTTAATAGTATTAGAATGACATTGAATAGATGGGAATATTCAACTGAAGAAAGTGGGAAGTTTTTGATTATGGGTTCTTGCATTGATTCATTCCTGTTATTTAGCACGATATATACAGAGTATAATGTGGATACGCTAAAAAAATCATTTATAGCAATTATTGACACTAGAATTCTACAATTCATACAAATCTATACTAATGATAAAATAACTCAATTGGTTAAGTATTATAAAGATTTTATTTTATTAGTATTTGATAAAGAGATTAATGAATCAACTGCAATAGAGGATATTGAGAAGATGCAAAATATCTTATTTGATATCTACAGAGATCATGAATTAGAGTCCGGCAGAACAGTAGCCTTAACTAGTCAAAAAATCAGTTATCTGGAGAGATTTTATAGCGAGAAGATAACTAAATATTTACAAAAGAAATTTGAAATATTTGATAATAATGAACAAGACATAGAGCTTATTGATGGGTCATATTCCCACAGTATTAATACATATTCCAGATTCATTAAATCAACTATAGTCCAAAATTGCGAAGTAGTGGAGTCATGCATGGTGACGCATCTTATAGAGATGCTCAAAAATAATAATAGGTTAGTATCTAAAGAATTAAATTATCGTGATAAATCTGCATTGAAAATATTTTTTGATTTGCTAGAACAAAAAGGAAATATTAATTTACATAAGAAAGATTTAGATACTTTACTAGGATATAGAAATAGGTTTTATGGATACGAATTTGAGGAGAAATTTAGGCAACTAGAAATTAAATCTCATAAAATAGGGCCAGTCAAAAATTCAAACATACTATCCTATGTCAATAGTAAGAGCATCTGTTTCAATTCATTTAATGTAGATATTAAGATTGAAGAAGTAGATTTTGAAGCTATTAAAAAGAGTCTCAAAACTAAAGAAGGTAAGCTATTATATTATGTTAGTAACAATATATATGTGCCATTTGATGAAAATGTATTAAAGGAGCATATCAAGAATACTAGAAAGAAAATTGTAGTTAGTATCAGTTACAAATATTCTTTTAAAAATAATCTAAATGGTATAGCTGTGTTATTTAAGAAAGTACTTGACAGAGTAAATAATTTGCAAATAAAAAAATATAAGAATGATAATAATAAAGAGTCATTATAGAGGGGAGGTCATCTATGAAAAAAACAAGAGCAATATATATTGGCGATGTAAGATTCAATGAATGTAATGTATTTGAGTTAAATATCGAGACCAATTATTTTGAAATGCTTAATGATAAAGAATTTAGATATCAAAAAGAGGCT
>JBNAIF010000059.1:0-3928 GCA_050043595.1 Nitrososphaeraceae archaeon
ATAAATTTTATGGTAAAAAAAGTAGAAACATTATAAAGAATTTTTTATTTGATGACCATACCTCAGTTAGAGAAGTAGCTAGATATATACTAAAAGATACTAGTACTTTATACGCTGAGATGTACAAGGACGCACTTGATAAAAACATGCACGTATTTGGTGCAATACAAGGGCTTGGAGAAGTTGGAGTTAAGGGAGATAGTAAGTATATAGAAAAATATTTATGTAGTAGTAAGACAAAGGTTGTTAGAGTTGCTATAAAATCAATATTTAAGTTAAATGGAGATATTGAAACATTGATACAATATCTTAAAGATGAAAGAGTAGGTGTTTCGAAAGATGTTAGGAATGGAGTAATAAATTTTAATAGATCCATAGACCCGTTAGAGATATATAATATATATAAAGAATCGAATCTTTTACATGTTAAAAAGAACTCAACTTTAATGTTGTTTAATCTTACAAAGTGGACTAGTATAAGTTATATTTTAGAAATAATGTGTAATGAAAAAGGTGAATTAGCGAGAATAGCTAAACAGGCATTTTATAAGTGGAATTTAAATTTTAATAATAATTTTAGTGTACCTAGTAATAATGAGTTGAAGTCTATACTTACTAAATTAGATGAGTTCAAAGAAGGTATTAAACAAGAAGATTATAATTGGTTGAAATTTGTTTTAAAGCCATATATAAGTGAATCAAGATAGCTGAGATAGATGACATCACCTAACAACGTGTTCCCACTTCGAGTGCATGAAGATAGTCAGCTTGTATTTATAATATTTGTACAAGAAAGAAGTGGAGTCAGCACCACATTTCTCAACCTAAGCGCGTCGCGACAGTCGTTGCATTAGCCACGTGCGTGGCATGAGCAACTCCTTCTGGAGGTTGAGAAACGTCGGGAACACAGGACGTTATAAGACATATTGTTATTATATATTTTAAAATAGAGGTAATCTTATGAATAAAATATTAGATATAGATATAGATTTTTTTATGAATAAAATTTTTTACAAAAACAAAAAATTAGATAAAATAGCAGATGATTATAAATTTTGGGATATAGAAGATATCCATAGTTATTTAAAAATAAATTGTAATTTAGAAAATAAAAAGCATGTTGGAGCTAGTTTCTTAAAACATGTAGAATTATTTTATTATTTAAGAGATCTTATATTATCAAATAAATTAGAAGTTCCCTTTGATATTATACATATAGATTCACATGCAGATTTAAGTTATTCTTTTGATTTATCAGGTGAATTTATATCGCAAGAATGGATATATAAATCACTTAAAGAAAGGATTTTTCCTGAAAATATTAGTCCTAAAAATAGTATCTATAATAGTGTTAGAATGGATAGTACTAATTTTTTATATTATATGATTGCATGTGAATGGATTAATAGTATTACGTATGTATATAATGAAGATATATATAATCATTCATATATTGATATACCTAAACTAGAAGAAGATTATATGTCACATTTAAAGAAAAAAGGTAAACTTGATTTAAATTGTAAAATAATTTCTAAAAATAAGGATAAGCAAATAAGTATAGATTTAAAATTAATTTCTATGAGTAATTTTAAGTTAGTAGAGGATGTTAACTTTGTTTTTTTTACAAAATCTCCAGAATATACACCTGAAAATAGAGATAATATATTTGAGCAGTTAGTAAATGACTATATTATAAAAATTTAAGTATATAATTTATATAATATGATTATAAGTAACTGTAATTTTAAAAATTGTTATATACGTCTTATAACAAAGTGTTCCCACTTCGAGTGCCTGAAGATAGTCAGCTTATATTTTATACTATTTAAATAAGCAAGAAGTGGAGTCAGCACTACATTTCTCAACCTAAGCGCGTCGCGACAGTCGTTGCATTAGCCACGTGCGTGGCATGAGCAACTCCTTCTGGAGGTTGAGAAACGTCGGGAACACAGGGCGTTAGATGACATATAGATTACGTGGCAAGTTATATGTGCTTGATTGGTTTAGGTATTAGTGAGTTTCAAGTAAAAGAAGATATAAATGATGTTTTAAGTAATGATATAATTGTATCTTTATAGTTAGTAATAAAAGATAGATTATAACCCTGAAAAAATTTACAGTAATAAATTTTATTATTATATAAATGATATCAGATTGTATAGGAAAGATAATAAGGGTCAGTTTTAAATGGCGAACTTATATAGGAATTAACAATAACAAGTTTTATTATTATATAAACGATATCAGGTTGTGCAGGAAAGATAATAAGGGTCGGTTTTGAATGGCGAACCTATATATGAATTAATAATAACAAGTTTCATTATCATATAAACGATATCAGATTGTGTAGGAAAGATAATATGGGTCGGTTTAATAATTTGAGTTCTATATGCAATTTAAAATTTGAGATTAACAATAGTATAAAAGTAATTGTTGTTGATTTGATATTTATATATAACTCAAAGATTAAGGTATAAAGACAAACTAAAATATAATTGTTGATTATAATAGTACAGCTAAAAAGAGTTATAGGGGAAAAGCAATGTAAGATTTTTCTATACGTCATCAAACAACGTGTTCCCACTTTGGGTACAAGTAGAGAGTCAACGTGTATTTATATTCTTTAATGAAAAAAGAAGTGGAGTCAGTACCACATCACTTCGCCGGGTGCAAGCACCGTCAAGTGGTCTATCAATTAAAGGCGGCTCAGCGACGTCGGGAACACAGGACGTTAAGCGACATATAGATTACGTGGCAAGTTATAGGTGTTTTATTTGGTTTAGGTATTAGTGAGTTTCAAGTAAAAGAAGATATAAATGATGTTTTAAGTAATGATATAATTGTATCTTTATAGTTAGTAATAAAAGATAGATTATAACCCTGAAGAAAATTAACAGTAATGAATTTTATTATTATATAAACGATATCAGATTGTATAGGAAAGATAATATGGGTCAGTTTTAAATGGCGAACCTATATATGAATTAACAATAACAAGTTTTATTTTTATATAAACGATATCAGGTTGTGCAGGAAAGATAATAAGGGTCGGTTTTGAATGGCGAACCTATATATGAGTTAACAATAACAAGTTTCATTATCATATAAACGATATAAGTTTGTGAAGGAAAGATAATAAGGGTCGGTTTTGAATGGCGAACCTATATATGAGTTAACAATAACAAGTTTCATTATCATATAAACGATATCAGGTTGTGAAGGAAAGATAATAATGGTCGGTTTAATAATTTGGGTTCTATATGCAATTTAAAATTTGAGATTAACAATAATATAAAAGTAATTGTTGTTGATTTGATATTTATATATAATTCAAAGATTAAAATATAAAGATAATACAAACTATAATTGTTGATTGTAATAGTGTAGCTAAAAAGATTATAGAGAAAAAGCACTGTAAGATTTTTCTATGCGTCGCTTAACAACGTGTTCCCACTACGAGTGCCAGTAGAAAGTCAGCTTTTATTTTATAATATTTACGCAAGCAGGAAGTGTAGTCAGCACCACATCACTTCGCCGGGTGCAAGCACCGTCAAGTGGACTAGCTATTAAAGGCGGCTCATTGACGTCGGGAACACAAGACGTTATATAAAATCAGGTGTAAAAAAACTGCCACGTTATGTGGCAGAATTAATTATAGCTAATATTTATGGTCTTTAATCCATTTTAAAATATTTTCATAATTATAAGATTTATTTGCTATTGATAATCCTAAATTAATAAGTTCTTGTTGAGTATAGGATATTTTAATATTATTCAATTTTAAAGTCATTAACATAGTTAAAATACCAATTCTTTTATTACCATCTATAAAAGCATGATTATTAATAATACCAAATGCGAGTCTTGCTGATTTTTGTTCTATTGTAGGATATTGTTCTATATTATCAAAAGAATTATTAATACT
>JBNAIF010000060.1:0-22075 GCA_050043595.1 Nitrososphaeraceae archaeon
TTTTAGATAAACCAGCTTTTTTTAAATTGATATTAATTTTCTTGGTATCTGATTTTTTAGAAGAATCATTAGATGATTCTGAAATTGATATTATATCACTTATCATATCAGTTAAGTAAGGTTCATGACCGATTATGAGAACAGAAGAAGTTATCTTTAAATTGGATATAGTATTGTAAAGGTCTATTTTTTTACCTCCTGGTTTTAAGGAATCTAATATTTCTATTTTATTTTCTAGATTATGTTCTCTTGCAATAATAGTACTTGTTTGATATGCACGTGGAAGTGGACTAGTAAAAATATAATTAATTTTTATATCAAGAGTCTTTAGTGATTTTGCAATTTTTGCAATTTCTTTTTTGCCATAAGAAGTTAGATTTCTATTATAATCTTTATTAATATTGGATAATTTTTTTCCCGCAAATCCATGTCTTAGAAAATAACAATCCATTTCACAAAACTTAGAAAAATATTAATTTTAGTTATTTTATGTACATGGAATTAACAGAGTAGTTTTATGTTCTTCTTTTCCTTTATCAACTTTAGCATCCTTATCTTTATCGTCAAAGAAAATTACTTCATGTATTCCTTTAAGTATTTCGTCTTCTGTGTATGTATCTTCATTAAATCCACCAGTACTATTTGTTTTATAATATCCCATAGATGAAACATTATCTGTATCCTGATGCATTATGACCCAATAAACATTTGAATTAGCTTCGAATCCATTGACATTAAAATTAATTTCAAAACCAGATTGAGGTCCACAATCAGGTGATATAACTATACTTTGAGCATTAGCTTCAACAGACAACATAGGAGAAATTCCTAGTAAAACAACGAGTATAAACCCACTGCTTAGCAATACTAAAGACTTCACATTAATACATATACCATACTAATTATTTAATTTTATTTCTAAAAGTATTAAAATAAATTAATAAGATTAGACTACATGTTGAATTAAATAAAATATAAAAATATTTTTTTAGTATTTTATATTACTATAGTATTAACAACTGTTATACAAATAAATTTCTATGATAGTTATATAGCTATATAATAAATCAATGATAGAGAATATATTTACCTAAGAATAAAAATTATTTAAATTGACAGAAAATTCTGTCCGACATATTGATACAATAAAAGAAATGGAAGCATTAAAATTTGAATATCAGGTACGATGTAGTCATTATGAACTTGAATTTATTAAAGATGAAAACATTATAACATGTTCAATTTGTGGAAAAAATTGGTTATTCGTAGAAGAAAAAGGATATTCTCGAAAAAAATTAGTATATACTGCTGAAAAAGTTTAACATTTTAGAAAGGATCGTCTAATACATGTCCTTCTTTTGTAATGTTATTCTCAAGATAAGTAGTAATTTGATTAATAGAATCAAAATCAAGTCTATTAATCCATTTATTAATTATAGCATCAGTAGCATCAAATTCAACAGCTAATGCTTTTCTAGAAAGACAAAATGCTTTCCACAGATTAATGATATTATAATTTTCGGTCAATAAAAGATTTAGAAAGAAAGTTTATAAAAATATTTATTATTTATATTCTTAATTTTTTTTGTAAGTATATTCTCTTAAGATAACTTAAAAATGCAATAAGCATTAACACAATTATTATTGCAATAAGTGCTTGTATTATAGAGGTAATCAAAAGGTCTAATCTGTCGCCAAAAATAGAAATTTCAATGGGAGCTATAAATATTACAAGGAAACTAGATATAACAAGTAAGGTAATCCATATTACTAATATAAGAGAATAAAGTCCAATCATTATATTATTTGATTCCTCCGAGTGTAACAAAATAATATTGGATAAATATTGAAATAATGGATAGACAAGCTGAAAAAATAGCAAGTTTATAAATTTTTTTAGTTAATTCTTTCTCAGAAAGTGGACCATCTGCAAGTAGTAATCTCAATAATGTAGTTGGTGCTTTTTTATCTTTAGATGCCGCTAATTTAAAATCATCAAGCAAAATTGTTGGTCTAGATGATATTTCTCTGTGTTCTACAATTCTTTTAACACTAGATAGAAATAAAAATGAGTTAAATATTGCAGGAAGTAATGCAATTATAGCTACAAGTTCTGATTGGCCTGCTATAGCAATTGAACCATAGGCTGCACCAAGAAGTAATGTTCCAGAATCTCCCGGAAATATTTTACTGGGAAATTTATGATATTTGTACAGAGCTAGAGTAACAAAAAATAACACAACTGAGGCAAGAAAGACTTCTGAACTACCAAAGATATATACACTAATCATTAAAGGTATTATTGAAATTAGTAAAAATCCACTTACTATTCCATTTAGAACGTCAATTGAGTTAATAGTATTACCAACTATAGGAATTGCTATTAATACTAATGGTATATATAAAATTGGTATAAAAGCATCTCCAAATATTAAATTTAGATGTGTACCATGAGCTCCTAAAAGTAATATTGGAATAGCTGCTGTTAAAAGAGATACTGGTTTAAACCATCCTGGCATAACTTTTTTATCGTCAATATAACCTACAACGAATGCAATTATTGAAGACAACAAAATAGCCAATATTTCAAGTTTTGTAGTCAAGATATAGAGAATTAGTAAAGATATACTAATTCCAAGAAGAATAATTGGACCTGCTGGTCTAGGAATATCAGGTTTTTTTGGTTTGTGATAGTCTTGAACTACCATTCCTTTTGAAATTAAAAAATTAATAAATCTTGGCATGCTAAAATTAACTATAATATAAGAAGTGATAGATAATATTACACTATAAATGAAAAGAGTTGTGAAAAAATCATTGTTTAAAATTATCATCTAATATCTCCTGAATAATAATAGACGTATACATGTATTGATTATATAAAATAATAATGTGAATATTAATAGAATTTTAATATTATTTTGCAATTTGATATCACTCGAAATTATGTTAGAATATTCATCTTATATTTTTCTTTATTTTCTTGGCTATTAAAATTCCAATTTTAGAAATATTAGCTAGTTTATCTTCTGGGATTGATTTTAATTTATTAATATCAGTAATGCCTGCATTATATAATGATCTAGCTCTCTTTCTACCTATATTTTCTATTTTAACAAGAGGTAACAATTCTTTTTTTACTCCATATTTTATCCTAGTTTTTAGATCAAATATTTCATTTAAAAGAATGTCATTATGTTTAAATAATTTAGCAATTTCATATAAAGAATAACATAACCATTCAGCTGATTCAGATATTCTGTGCATATCACCTGGATCTATGTTTATGCGATCGCTTAGATCTCTTTCATTTGTTTCATTAATCCATTCATGTAAAGCTAAAAAGCTTCTAGATGAGTTAAATTCATCTATTTCATAAATTAATTCAGAAGAATAATTATTTATTATTCTATTAAAAATTTCATAATCACGTTTTCTTAATGATAATTTTGGATAAAAATCAGTGCTATTTGAGAGGGTATGTAATATTCCTAAAGTATATTCAGAATTAGTATCCTTATTTTTCATTAAATTTAATGTGTCCCTAAATTCGATAGCAGAAAGTGGATCTATATAAAGGATGGATGTTTGTTTTCCAAATTCTGTAGCTAAGAAACGATCTTTTTTTGATTTTATGAATTCATATTCGACAAGATGTTCAAGCATAGTATCGATTTTAAAGGATATCGTTGATTTTCTATAGTTTTGTGCAAATAATGTATTCATAAATAAATTAATTAATTCAGACTTTTTGATCCCTGGTATTGTAGAGATAGTACTAAGAAGATGAAATCGAATAGCTTTTTCATTCGCAAGTTTTGAAGTAATAGGTTCAGGTTCTCCAAGAACATAATGATCATAAATATCATCAGAATTTATTCCCGATTCTGATACAATAATAGATTCACCGTATGTATCATATTTTGGTCTTCCAGCTCGACCAGAGAGTTGCTTATATTCAAGAATGCTAATTGGAAGATTTGCACCCTGCTCAAAATCATATCTTAATATACTAGATAATACTACCCTTCGGGCCGGTAAGTTTACTCCTGCAGCTAAAGTTGGTGTAGATATCAACAATTTTATGGATCCTTCTCTAAATGATTTTTCGAGTTTTTCTCTTATTGAATTACTTAATCCTGCATGATGAAAACCTACTCCTTTTGATACTAAATTTATAAGATTTTTTGTAATGTCAGTACCATCGGAATTCTTTGCTATTTGTGACGATATTTTAGATACTTTCTGTTTCTCCTTGTTATTTAATAATTGGAATAATGGTTCTACAGATTTTGCCGCAAGAGTAACTGCTCTTTTTCTTGTTTCTGCAAAAATAATAGCCTGTCCACCATCTTTTATTGAATCTATTGCTAGATCTATTGAAGCTGATGAAGCTGATGAAGAATAATTCTTTATTTTAAATTTTTTATTATTATTCATACGAACTATACCAGAGTCATAAACACCTTCAATGAGATTTGTTGGTCTCCAATTATTCTTAATTAATACACAGTTTAGCCAATTTGATATATCTTCAGAATTAGAAATAGTTGCACTTAATGCTAGTATTTGGGAATCAGAATAAAATTGCCGAATTTTTGTGATCATCATTTCTAACGTAGGACCACGTTCTTTGTCATTGATTATATGTACTTCATCTATAATAAATAATCCTACATTTGACAATAGATCAGTATTATATCTCATCAAAGAATCTAATTTTTCATTTGTTAAAACTATGATATTTGCATCGATCAAATCATTTCCTGAGGAGTTATAATCACTATTGGCAATTTTTATAATAAGATCTTTACTTTTTTTCTTATTTTTATGTCCAATTATAATATCAAAATTAATTTTTTTTAATTCTAAAAAATCATGATATTTTTCATTTGCAAGTGATTTTAATGGACTCAGATAAACTATTTTTTTTCCTTTTTCTATTATTTTTATTGCAGCCATTATAGTAAGTAATGTTTTTCCACTAGCAGTAGGTGAAGTTATAAGTAGATCTTTTTCGTTTAATAATCCATTTGAAAGAGCAAGTTCTTGAATTGGATATAGTGAATTGAATCCTAGTTCTTTGATAATTTTTTGTAGATTTTTATCACTGATTATAGAAAGATCAGATTCTTTATATTTTGATTTTGAAATAGGATTTAAATTCATTATTTTATAAATGAAGATATATTTTATCGATTATTAATTGTTGTATATTTTTTAATATTGTGTCTTTGTAAAATAGCATCTTTTATTATTTGTAAACTCAATTATATGATATAAATAAATAGTGATGTACGTATATTTTGACTTGCCGGGGTACCCAAGCTAGGTAAGTTGTAATTTGACCCTAATAGGGGTCAGCCTCGAGATCTAATTAAATGGAACGTGCTAGCTGATGTCCTTTGGACTCGTGGGTTCGAGTCCCACTCCCGGCGCTTCGGATGTGGGTTCTTCCAAAAATATTATAAGAATTGAAGAAAGAAATAAGACTTGTAGAATAGACATAGTGAGAACAAAAAAAGAGAAACTTGTAGAAAGAATAGATACTATTACAAAATCTTTGTCTAGAAAATATTTTAATAATATTCTAAGAGTATTGGCAGATAAAAATGCTGAAAATGTTGAAATTATTTGTGATTATATAATTGTAGAACAAACAGAAATTAATATTAAAGATTCTACTAAGGAAGGCAAGATCAAAGTTCTTGTCTGGTTATCAAATTTCTTTGAGGATAAATTATCATTTAGAGAAATGACAAAACAAGATATTCTAAGGTATCTTAATAGTCTTAGAAAATCTAATTCAGATGATCTAAGTCAAAGATGGATTGGATCATATAATGGAAGACAAATTATTTTCAATAAATTCTTTAGGTGGTTATACAATCCTGATGAACCAAATTCAAAAAATAGAGAAACCCCTAATTGTATGAAAGGTATAAAAAAACTTCCTCGAAAAGATAAAACACCATACAAACCATCAGATATTTGGGAACCACGAGAACATGCAGTATTTCTAAAATATTGTCCATCAAAGAGAGATAGATGTTATCATGCTTTAGCAAATGATATGTCTGCAAGACCTCATGAAATTCTTAATCTTAAAATCAAAGACATTGTTTTCAAAAAAACTGATGATGGTAAACAATATGCAGAAGTTAGAATTATTAGCGGAAAGACAGGATCTAGAACAATTCCACTTATAGATTCATTACCTTATGTCAAAGACTGGTTACATGAACATCCATCGGGCACAAATCCTGATTCTTGGTTATTTGTTTCACTAGGAAATAATCATGGTTTTAAATTTACTTATGAAGGATTATCAAGTCATTATGAATATTATAAAAAGAAATTTTTTCCAGAATTGCTGAGGAATGACACTTTTCCAGAGACAGATAAAGCAATAATTAAAAATATGTTAACTAAACCGTGGAATTTGTATGTTTTAAGACATAGTGCGTTAACAGAAAAGAGCCAGATCTTAAAAGAACATGTTTTAAGAGATCATGCAGGATGGTCTATGTCATCACAAATGCCAGAAATTTATATACATTATTTTGGCAATGAATCTTCTAAGTCTCTTCTTGAAGCTAAAGGAATTATTAAAAAAGAAGATCAAGAACAAACTATTGTTTTAAAATCAAAACAATGTCCTAATTGTAACGAACCGAATAAACCAGATTCTAAATTTTGTTCAAAATGTAATATGATTTTATCTTACAATTCTTACCAAGAAACAATTGAAGGAGATAAAAACAAAGAAACAGAAATAATGAAAATAAAAGAAGAAATCGACTTTTTGAAGAAATCACAAAATGAAATTCTAGAACTTTTAAAATATCCTAAAAAATTAGGAGAATTTCTAAAAATAGAACAATAATTTTATTTGTTTATTAAATATATTTATGTTTATATTAACACATCACCATCACTGGTGTTGCCTATTTACTAGTAATAAATAACAAAATTAATAAGTATCATAATTTATAATGATTAACATAAATTATAACAGCATTAGTTAGTAACTAACAACTACACAAACATTATAAATATCGAATTAAAAGTCTCTACATATTTGAAACACAAATATAAAACAATAAATCTGCCTTTGGAAGTTTACGAAAAACTAAGACAAAGAGGTTACGTTGGTGACTCTTTTTCTAAAGTAATATCTGAACTTTTAAAGGAAAATGAAGAAAATGAAAGCATAGTTCAATCAAGGGTGGTAAAGCCATAATTGAATTATGCGTATGAAGACAATAAGATCAAAGATCTCATCGTCACTACCAATACACACAACTCAGATTTAAACTCTGTCAAAAAGAGAGTATGGAAAATTGGTTCCATACTTATTGTTGTTATAGAAGACAATTTAGCAAAAAAAATAGGAATAAAAGAAAATTGCATTGTGGAAGAATCAATTTCTTCCAATGGAGATCTTGTAATCAAAATAACATAATTAGAGGTAATGTATGAAAATGGAATGTAACCATAATAATGGTAATATAATTTTTACACGTTCATTAAAATCAAATATTGAAGATAGACGATTTTTAAAATTGCCTGAGAAAAAAGTATATTCTTCCTTTATTGATTTTGCTAACTCTAATTCTACCTATAAAAAATATAAACAAAATTTCAGAAGTTGTTGGAAATTAGGTTCAGCAGGTTTACGAGATGGTGCTATTATCTTGAATGATATTATTACTTACCTAAGAAAAAATACTTGGTTAACAAGAAAAGAAATAATCAAAAACTTTTACATTGATAATTGTGACTTGGAAGGAATATCAACTAGCAAAATAAATTATCTATTGAGTATTTTCGAACCAATTTCCTTTTTTAATAATGAAGGAGGTTCTTAAAGACGACTGTAGAACTAAAAAAACTTCCATTATATACAAAATCATCAGTAATTGAACTTGTAAAATACAATTTAGTAAAAATCCCACTAGATAAAGAAAAATATTTGAATAATTTACGAGAACTAAAAAAACAAGATCTAAAAACCAGATGTATTATGATTATGAATTAGAACTTGACTTTTCTATTGATCCTGATGATCCAAAATCTATTCAAACTAAATTAATTGATGATAGAAAATATTATTACAAGGCATATTTCTACCAAAAAATAGGTTTATTTCTAAGAAAAGATATTCCTGTTTTCAAAGTAAGTGTTTCAGATCTTTCTGTAAAAGTAATTGCCATTTTGGATTCGATGGGCCATAATGATGCGCTTTATGATGTAAAACAGGCAGTTGGTCGAATATTTGAAGATATTAATTTCAAGCTTTATCACGATTCTCTTTCTTCAAGGTTGGAGGTAATTATAGTAGATTGACTTCCTTTAAAAAGAATAATTATTACGAGAATTTCAATCTAGAAGAAGCAAAAAAGAGATTATTAAAATCACAAAATACTGTAACAGTTGAAAAACAAGAGGATTATAGAATAAATGAACGACAATTAATATCAAATATTGGAAATAAAGATTTCATAAACTATATTGTAAAATCAATAAAAAAGAAAGTAAAATGTGAAGATGTTCTAATCAGGCAAATTTTGTATACAGGATTAAGTTCTTACATTGGAGATGATCCTATAAATTTAGGAATAATAGCACCAACTAGTGAAGGTAAAACATATCCAGTTGAAGAGACAATAAAATTCTTTCCTAAGGAAGATGTCTATAAAGTTGGTTCAATGTCTAAAAAAGTAATCGTAAGAGAAAAAGGAATATTAGTAGACAAATATAATCAACCTTTAGAAGAAAGACTAAGCAAGTTAAGAATCGAGAAAAATAAAACAAAGGATGTAGAAGAAAAAGAAAAAATAAATGATCAAATGCAAGAACTTTACGAAGATTCAAAATCATTAATTGATTTAACTAATATGATTTTAGTATTTTTAGAACCGCCTCAAAAAGAAGTATGGGAAATTTTAAAACCGATATTGTCACATGATTCTTATGAAATTGAGTATCCTTTCGTAGATAAAAATGAGAGAGATGGATTATTTACAAAAAAGGTAGTTGTGAGAGGTTGGCCTTCTTGTATATTTTGCAGTGCAAAAGATGAATCTAGGTGGGAAATATGGCCTGAAATAAAGAGCAGACTCTTGATAACCTCTCCAAATATGATCCCTCAAAAATATCAACAATCCAATCAATTAATAGCACAAACTAAAGGACTTCCCAACATAATACAAGAACAAATTATAATTTCAAACGATGAGATAAATACAACAAAACAATGTATCTTGCTATTAAAACAAAAAATAATTGAATTAAAAAATGGGAATAACAAGATCTCGCTATGGATACCATACTATAATCTTTTACAAAAAATATTACCTGCCAATAAAGGAACAGACGTGAGATATGCAAAGAAATTATTTTCATTACTGAATGTAGTTCCTATAGTAAAAAATAATCAAAAAATGATAATTAATATTGAAGGAGAGACTTCCATAATTGCAGATTTATCAGACCTAAAAGAAGTTTTATCTATTACACAAAACTTTGACGGTATTCCAAAATTCAAAATAGAATTCTTTATTAAAATAATTCTTCCTTGTTTTCATGCAAAAACAAAACCGGATTCAACAGATGACGGAAAAAAGGTAGAAGAGATAAAAGCAGTTACAAGTAGACAAATAGCAGAATTTTATAAAGAAAAGAAAGGAAAACCAATAACCACTGATAATCTAAAACACACATATCTTAATCCATTAATCAACGAAGGTCTTATGGATTATATAACATCAAAGATAGACACAAGACAAAATATTTACTATCCATTACTAACTGAAGAAATGTCGATTACATCGATTCAAGAACAAATCGATAATTATTCACAACAAAGATCAACCTTGTATGAACAAATTACACAAAATACATCAAAAGAATGGATATTCTATGAAATTATGAGATTACTTAGATATCGATTAGATTTGAGCAATTATAGATTATATGAGTATATTGACGATATGGAAAAGTTTTGGATTTCGGATAAAGTTTTAGAAGATGGAAATAACAGAGAATCTAATTTTATAAGTATTGGTGAATTTGTTGAAAAATATTCTGTATCTTGTTCAACTCCAATCGATATTAAACCAAACCAAATTCTGCTTTCTTTTCCCAAAAGAAGTCAAATAATGTCGATTCCAGTTAAAATCGATCCAATCGATATTAATCATAATTTAAATAACAATAATAAAATAATATTTAAATAAACATTCTCAAAAATCACTATTATTTTTGTCTATAATTTAATATGATTGTGTGTTATAATATTACTTTGTTTTGTCACCAATATAACAAACTTTATAGCTATCTAACGTGAATTATGTCATATTGGGTGTCAATTTAAGCACATTATCTGTCAGGGAAAAACTAGTCCTTGAAACGACGTTTATGCATTTATCTGAATCAGAAGCAATTCAATTTCTAAAAGAACATGGACATGAAATTACTTTACGAACATACTACCGAGACAAGAAAAAGATAGAAGAATCTAAATACAAGAGATTGGAAAGTATTACATTATTTAGATTTGAAGAACAACATATGGAAAGATTGGAGAAAGTTGAGACAATAGAAAGACAAATGTGGGAATGTGCTCAACAAGAAGACGACCCAAGCAAAAAGGCCAATATCCTTGAGAAAGTAGGAAATATACAGCCAATATTATCCGCTTATTACGAAGCATCAAAGAAGATATATCAAAAGATGAAATCAACCACCTAAAATTTGTTAAATATCTTAAAAATAGAAATAAAAAAGTTATTTAATGATTTGAATTGAATTAATTATTTTTTCAATTGTTTCTAAATATTTGTCAAACAATTCTTCATGTATTTTATAAACTATTGAATAGTTTTTACTATTAATCAATGAAACTATTTGCATAACTTTTTCTTTCTCATTTATCTCTTGTGTATGAATAAATTTAGCAGCTTCATATTTATTCAAAGTAATATTAATAGTTTCTAAAAGATCGTAATTCATGAATTTTCCTAGAGTTTGAAATGGTTCGAGTGTTTCAGTTTGTAATTCAAGCAAGTTTGTTGCATCTGTTTCTCTTACAGATATTGTTAAAACATTTTCTATTAACAATGGTAATCCATTTTCTGTATCTGAAATACCAAAAGAAATCTTCTTACCAGTAACATCATCAGAAACAAAATCAATTATTTCTTCTTCTGACATTGTATTTTCCCATTCTACTGGAAATTGTAATTTAATTCCCAAAAATTTGCTTTCATATTCTTTGAATTCTTGTGCCAGTATTTCTGGAATTAAGGACGTCATAACACTAACAACTATACACAAAATACTAATAGTTTTAAATTTCATTTCTACTAACCTCCTTTTTATCTTAATAATTTTGTAACAATGTCATTATTGTTATCAAAAACTATTTTCATATGTTGGTTAAAGTCTTTGATGAATTTCATACATGATTGAATATATGAAGTATCAAATTTGACTACTTTAGAACATAGATCTGAAAAGTCACCGAGATCTCCCATGTACTTTATTGCTTTTTGTAATTCCAGATAATCATCTGTTGAAAAAATTTCTTCTTGTTGTGCAAATACTTGAAAAGTAAGAGACGGTATGAAACAAGAGCTGATAACCACAAGTAAACTTAGATTCTTTTTAAAAATAATACTAGCATCTATTTGTATAAATGAAAACATTATCTAGTTATCTCCTTTTTACCTCGTCTTTCTAGCTCGACTTCTAACTCTTTTGATGTTAATTCAGGAATTCCGGCTTCATTTAGAATTACATCTAATGTTTCTGATAAAATTGATCTATGGAGTTCAACGGCACGAAGTTTTATACCATTTAACCTTTTTTCAGAAATACGAATCGATTCTGTATACATAGTTACTCTGAGTATCTATGTGTATCTTATATATAAAGATACTCGTAGTAACTCGTATTGCTGTAATATTATTTATTATAATTAATCTGTACTCATCATAATTCATCTTTAAATATCTACGTATCGTAGAGTGACTTGGAGTAACACATGCCTAGAAGTGCAAAATCAAAGACCATTGCATTAAGAGTAGCATTAACAGAAAAACTAACTAAAAAATACGAACAAATTAAAAAAACAAAATTACGGGATGAAGAATTTGGTAGTTACGTTAATGATTTATTAGAAGAAGTTTTAGAAAAAGATGAATTTCTTAAAATTTATGCACCTAACATATCTATTGATGCAGTTAGCGACACTACACTATATTTAAAACATAAAAGTAAAGGAGAAAATATCACAATTGAAATTCGTTTTAAAGGTAAAAAACTATATTGCAACTATGATAAATCATTTGATTGTGAACATATACATTATGCTTTCGCTATTCCACAAATTGCAAAAATAAAATAAGATCGACAAAATAAAACAAGAAATAGATTAATAACAATTATTGAAGCAATTTTTAAAATATTTGATTAAATTAAGTTTTAAATATTTTAAAATTTTACAGTTTTATTGTAATAGATATTATATTATTTTATCTTATTTAATGAGTCAGTTAAAAAAATTGCGCCAAATACTGCTAATCCAAATATACCTATATTTGCCAAATCAGTAACATATTTCAAATTTTTTTTTACGTTACATTCATTTCTGAAAGATATTATTTTTGTTGTTGCTTCTCCATTTAATGAATGAGTTACGTCGTCATCAAAGATTACAACATGATTATTATCTATAAGACTAAGAAGACCATCCAGTTTTACTTTTTTATGCGCAAATATGAAGATAGGTTTATTTGGATCATATGCCAATCCGATCTCCTGACTTATCCAAGCTGGAGTAATATACTCACCACTTGTTGTTATATCTCTTTTAGTCAAAATTGCAATAAAACAGTCACCAGTTGACGCCCATTCCTTTTCAGCTTTTTTAAATCCTTCAGGATCTGTTATAATTAAGTTCCCTTGTTGATCTGTTATTTCATGGTTAGTTATCAATTCTTTTCCCAATGTTAAAGTTCTGAATCCCAATGAGTTTAAATATCGTTTTAAGGGATTTATTATTCGTTCATCTTCTTTTGGATGACTGGCTGCTAATCTTGCATCAAATATTGGTTGATAATTTGTAGCAATAATATATTGCTTGAAATTTAGAGATTCTGAAAATTTGATATTATGATCCTTTTCTCCTTCAATTATAAATGAAATTGGAATTACTAATGGAATATTTGGTAGCTGTATTGTATTAAAAAAATTACAAGGAATTTCAAGATCTACATTCCAAACGAGTTTTTGACTAAATCCTGTAAAAATGATTTTTTTTATTCTTCTTAAAGAGTCAATTTGATTGATAGTTAATTGGAAATTAATGTGACTTCCTACTCGAACATTTTTGTCTATCCATAATTTAATTGGTGTGTTGAAATATGCGTTCCATTTTAAATTAGATGAATTTCTCACAACTACTAAATTAACAAAAAATAATATATAACTATTATATTTTTGTGATGTCATTCTATATTTTTCCATAAGATTGAATAATGAATAATGAATAGAATAGATGTTCACATAAATATGGAAAAAGAAGAGAGAAAAGAATATCTCTTGAAAGAGATCGACATTATTCAATCTGTAATTAATCGGATGAGTTATAATTCGTTTTTAATAAAAGGATGGACAATAACCTTGGTTGTTGGAATTTTATTGCTTGACAATATTGCAAGTTATAAAATACAGGTTTCAATTGCATTTATTCCTCTAATTCTGTTTTGGCTTTTAGATTCATATTTTTTATGGAAAGAACGATTATATCGAAAATTATACGAATGGGTGATAAATAATAGAAAGACTAATGATGATCATTTATTTAGTATGAATGTTAAGAGATTCGAGAGAGAGGTTTCAAAGTATACTGTACCTTTCTCTTGGACTTTTTTATTATTTTATGGAGGTATTTTTGTTTCTATCTTAATATATCTAATTAGTATTTATATTGGATTGATAAAAGATGATATAAATGGTACGTAATGTTTTCTTTAGTTTCCATTTTGACCAAGATGCATGGCGAGTAGGTCAAGTTCGCAATTGCGTAACAACGATGAATAAAACGCCTTTTCTAGATGATACAGACTGGGAAAGTATAAAAAGAGGAGGAGATACTGCAATCACTAGATGGATTGATACACAATTAGAAGGTACATCTGTAACAGTTGTTTTAATTGGCAGGTACACAAGTCAAAGACGTTATGTCCGATATGAATTGAGGAAGAGTTGGGAGCAAAATAAAGGAATTTTAGGTATTTATATCCATAATTGTAAAAACTATCGCGGTGAAACAGATATGCAAGGAAGCTTAGATTTTGGAATTAATTTTATAGATAAATATGGTATTGGAAAATCTTTTTCGGAAAGATTTAGTATTTATGATTGGGTTCACCATAATGGTCGTATGAATATAGAAAGATGGATTGAAGAATCAGCTATACAAGCAGGAAGGTAAATATTAATTTCTTAGATATTTCTACATATATATTTTGATATTATTTATAGATACTAGACTCGAGATAATACTGTAAGTGGAATTTGACTACAATAAGTATATATTTTAATGGTCAGTAGAATATTTATGATGCAATGTTAATATTGTAAATACAAATTATAATTTAAAAATTTAGAAAAAGAAATATTATTCAATAAAATTGAATAATATATTTGAAATACTGTTGTACATATATTTTTTAAATAATTATGTAATTTATACCATATGATAAGTTAATTTAGTTATTACCTATTTATCAAAAATATCTATAATCTCAATTGTAATAAAATATTTTAATATTTGAAAGTAGAACCAACATTTGCTAGATGAAGATTCTAATCACAACTTACAATTCAATTAATAAAATGTGGAAAATATTTAGTTGAAAATATTGTTGTATTGTATAACTAGTATTACCTTGAAGAAAATTAAATAGGAAAGTGGTATTTATTTATGTAAATATGATATAATATGTCATATTG
Organism: Nitrososphaeraceae archaeon; assembly: GCA_050043595.1. Lineage (GTDB taxonomy): Archaea > Thermoproteota > Nitrososphaeria > Nitrososphaerales > Nitrososphaeraceae > TH1177. Next base: position 15,025 of record JBNAIF010000060.1, read on the forward strand.
GTCGATTTTAACTTAGATCCAAATTTTGAAGTTCCAACTTATTTTGCTCCCTCACAAACATTTGTACATGATTTTGCTATAATAATGATTGTAGCAGCTATTGTACTGATTATCACTTATAAATTAAAACAACCAATGGTTATAGGATATATCTTTGTGGGTATTATTATAGGCCCGCATACTCCTCCTTTTAGTTATATTACTAATCTAGAAACAGTAGATGCGATTGCAGAAATTGGAATTATTATGTTACTGTTTGTTATAGGTACGGAGTTTCCAATTGAGAAGTTAAAATCAGTAGGGAAAATATCAACAATAATAGCATTGTCAGAATCCTTAGGAACTCTTATTATTTCATTTTTTGTAGCGCAGAGTTTGAATTTTTCGTTTTATGATTCGTTATTTGTAGCTCTTGCCATGTCAATAACTAGTACTGTAATAACTGTAAAGGTGTTGGAAGAGTTACACATGTTAAATGATAAATCCACAACATTACTAATGGGAATTTCTATAGTGGAAGATATTATTGCCATAAGTATACTTGGAATTTTACAGTCAGTTGCTTTACAAGATATTGGAGAAGGTATTGGTATCAATGAATCAAGTATAATAAATATATCCATGTCTATTTTAGTGGTAGGAATATTTGTAGGTGGAACATTAATTTTAGGATCAAAAGTTCTAAGCCCGATAATATACAAAATTAGTAAAACATATAATTACACATTATTTCTTATTTCTATTTTAGGAGTAGCATTTAGTCTATCGCTTTTGGCTCAATTATTAGGATTATCTACTGCTACTGGCGCATTTTTGGCTGGAGTTTTAGTAGCTGAATCAAAAAGTGCTTTTCTTGCTAGAATAATTACAATTCCACTACGAGATTTATTTTCTGCGGTATTTTTTGTGTCCGTAGGAATACTCATGGAAATTTCCAGCATCGGAGCATTCTTACTGCCTGCGTTGATTTTTATTATGGTATCTTTTGTTTCGAAATTATTTATAGTAACTGGGATATTGATTAAAGCCAAACATAACAATATTACTGCTTTAAGAACAGGACTTGGCATGTCAATGGCAAAGGGCGAATTATCTTTAGTAGTTGCAAAAACTGGATACGACATAGGAGTTATTTCATCATTATTATTACCGTTAATAGGAATAGTAACAATGATTACAACATTTATCACACCATATATAATTAGATTCGGAAAACAATTAGAAAGTAATGATTCGAAACAAACTTCATCATATGATAAATCAAATTCTGATAAGTAATTGAAAATATGTTGTAAAATAGAATTTATTAACTATTTAATAAAAAATTCATTTGGATAAATATTAATACTAACTAGTAGAACCCACATTTGATGAATGTAGATTCGAGTCCCACTCCCGGCGCTTCGGATATGAGTTCTAAAAGTATAAGAAGGAAATAAAATTTTGTAGAACATATGTAATGAGATTAAATAATAAACAATCGTAGAAAAATTGATTGCAAAAAGAAAAAGTAGCAGAAAAAAATGGGCAGTACAACTTCTTTTTTATCGAACCTACAACAAAAAATTATTATATTTTCAGAAATTTTTGGTTATTTTTTAAATATTTAGTATGTATTCATTACTTGATAACAAGTAATGAAGGATTTTTTTCTGGATCAGAGATACGTAAATAAAAATAACCTATTCCAGCAAGGCCAATCATCAAACTAGGAGTTTCACCATTTTGAATTCCACATGGCCAAGACGAATCTTTTTTACTATATTTTTCTATTCCCATAATACCAACCTGATAAACTATATTAAGTTTATCTATATTAACGTCAAATTCTCTTCCCAAACTTTCTTTACCATACAAAATGAGGTCACAATTACCCCCAAGGCCATGACATAAAGAATAGTTTTCCAACCCAGAATTAAGCATTTTTTTGACTTGTCCACAAGTTCTTTTAAGAGCTGTAATAGCTTCATTTTTATATCTTGATTCTCTAGTAATTTTGTAAGCTAAAATTCTAGAAATTGATATACCTGGTGCTCCATGACACCATGTAGAAGTATAATAAGAATGAACATCAGAAAATGATGAATTCCGAAAATCGGGCCAATTACCAATACTTGAATCGAAATAATATCTTTCATATTCAAATGCTAGTTGTGCTGTTTGTTTGAATTTATTATCGCCAGTTTCTCTAAAGAGATGTAATAGTGCATAACCAATTCCAGCAGCACCATGCGAAAACCCAGTTAAATTATGACTACTTTTTATACTAGGAGATGACCATGAGTAACCATTTTTAGACTCTGCTGTAGATATTAACTCTTCTCCCAAGGTAGAGGCAAAATTAAGGAGTTTGTTTTTGTTATCATCTATGATATCTCTAAAAGCTAATAATGTAATTATTGTACCTGCTTTCCCAGATATTATATCATTTATATTAGTAGATTGTTTTTCACATATACATTCATTTACAAGGTTAGATGCTTGTGTAATAAGATCATTATCTCTTAATATTTTACCTACAAGTGCTGTTGCAAAATATACTCCCATCCTTCCAGTATAAAGTCCTAATCTATTATTTTTAGGAATTGATTGAACAGATGATAATGCTTGATAAATGGCACCGATAGCAGTTGTACGAAATTGTTTAATCTTGGTATTTTCGTACATTTTAGCTAAAAAAATTGAAACGCCACTTGTACCATAATAAAGATCAGGTCCAAGTGAAGCATAAGATAAATCATTTTTGATACCTAACCAATTACATCTATATTTATCCCAAATCGCTTTATTAGTTATTTTGTTACCTATTTCAATTGCATTCTTAAGAAATATATTATTATCCGTTTGGTTGTTTCTATAACGAAGGATTTTATAATATTCAAGTTTTACCTTATCTTGTCTTGAGAAATCAATTTCATATTTATCTATAGAGTTTGGATTCAAGAATGGTTTTTCTATGTTTATTCCTTCTTTTTTGAATCTAGCAATAACAAACTCAATCTGTTCAAATAAGTCTTTTTTTCCTTCTTCGTATGCCATAATTATCGCATCAGCTAATATTTTACATCGGTGTTGACCAAAACTCTCTTTTTTACCGGGGTCTTCTGCTAATCCTAGTCCTTTTGCAAGTTTTTTTGTAAATACTGGTGTTTGTTGGTTTAGATATCCATAAACTTTGAAATAAATTTTTTCTATATATTTAGAAACAATTTCATAGTCATTTTTATGTATATATAGTACTGCTGTATCAACTCGTCTATTATATATATCTGGATTATTTAATGTTTTTAAATTAAAAGGTATTTCCAGTTGATTAAGTATTGATGTTGTATATTTTATCAAGGTAGCGGCACCACCTGATGTTATATTCCAGTAAAAACGAAGAATTTGAGAATTGTTAGTGTCCAAAGATTTGTTTCCAAATACCATATAAAACCCAGGTGAAATTTCTAATGATTCTTTAGGAAGAAGAATACTAACATTCATTCCTACACTAATTTTTTGATTTTTTCTTGAAATCAAACAATCTTTTGGTTCTAGTAAAAGGTATAGACCATTCTTTATTATTGTAACATTTTTAGAATTCACTGAAATCACTTTCCATCCTTTTTGAATACGACCATGTCCTAAATTACAACTAGAAAGTTTTTTTGCAAAAGAATTTAATCCATACGGAATGTGTCTGACAGGTACACCTTCTAATGTGTTCATGGGTTCTCCACGACAATAAAAGTCTTCATAAAGTCTTGATGTTAATCTGGATAAAAGATAATTTCGAGCAATAGCATGAGGAAAAGTCTTCTTTGTTTGAAAAAATGAACTCACAGATTGTTTTTGACCAAGCCAAGAATATGCAGTAAATGAGTGGATAATTAAAGCATGTACAACTGATTTTATATCATTTAGATATGGGTTCATATGCAAAAATTATCCTTAATTCCCAATAAACTGGTAATTGCTTCCTGAGGACTTTTCATTATATTAATACATAATTGTAGAATATAGACTACATGACTTGTAAGATCTCCTTTTGCTTGAGAAAATTCATATGCAATTTGTATTAATCTAGCAGAAGTATATTTTATAGCTTTAAGAAGAAATTTTTGTGATGTGGTATGATCAAGTTTCATATAAGAAACATACATGGACCAAAATGACTGTAAGGGTTTTTGGATTTCTTCAAGTGGGAATTTTGCATAATTCATAAATTCATCAGGTGATGTTTGATCAGATAGTGGTATTGAAAAAAGCCATAATGCAAAATAACTACTAAATACTGATCCGACATCCCATGCAGGATCTCCTATACCAGCTGACTCCCAATCTACAAGCTTTAATGTATCATTTTTTTTCATATAAATTTTTGAGGAAATCACAAAATTTTCTAACTTTATATCAGAATGTATAAGACATTCTTGCATCCATATATTAATAAATTCGTCTAAAAAACTACTTAATTCTTTATTCTGCTGAATAATCTTTATTAATTGAATAGAGGCATTGCTGTTGTATTGAAAGATTTGAATGTTGGGATTTTTAAGATTGGATATAATCCTAGGTTGTGTTTGAAATTTGAAAAGATGTTTATAATTCTCGATGTTTTTTATTTTAGTCAAATTGTGTAATGTACCTAATATCTTGCCAATGGTTTCAGCATGTTTCAGAGAAAGTCTACTTGTACTAAGATAATATTCTTGAAGATTTTTTCCATCTTTTACTAATTCTATTACAAGAATGTTTTGCTTTGGATCGTATTTATAAAGTCTTGGAATTAAAACTTCCATTTTTTCTCTTATTTTGATATTTCTATGAAAAAAATCATAAACGATTGCCTCATTGGAAATTGTATTAATTCTTTCTTTGTCAAGACCTTGCTTAACCAGATAAGATCGTTCTCTCGATATTACTTGAAAATTAAGATTACGCCTAGATCGTTCTTTTATAAGAATATCCCCATCTACAAAGGATCTAATACTAATGAAACCATTTTTTATCATGTATTTTGTAAGTGTTTCATATGTTATTAACATCCATCTATGCTACTATGAAAGTAATTATTTAACTATATTAAGACAATGTTAAGTTAATAAAATGACTGAAGATGAAAATGTTCAATTCTAATATATGATCATCCGTATTTGTAGGAAACATAATATCTACATGAATAGTAATGGATTTTCTGTAATTGTAATTGATAAGTTTAAAATATACATCACAAGCATAAACGAAACTGTTCAAAATCAAAATAGGTTACATGTCGTAGTTTAGAATTGGATTCAAGGTTAGGTTACTCAAATTTACAAAAGATAAGCATTAGAATTATACTAGATGAAATTATAATTAAGATCGATAGATAGTATTACTTATTGTGTGTCTATTGAACTAATTATAATTATCAGTACTAGGAATACAGATTTTAGGATAAAGAAATACTTGAATTAGATGATAATTGTACTGTATTTTCGATCAGAAAATGTAGTTTTATTAACAGAACCAAAAATAGAAATTCTTAAATATTTTTATTTAGTGTATATGCCAATATGTCTTTACAAAAACATAGTTATGGAATTACAACACAAAAACAGGCAACATTTTTGAAAGGTGAGTTGGTGTCACAATTTTTATCAGGAACTAATTTTTGTGAACCAGAACAAGCAATATATGTATCCCAGCCTACATCTGATTGTCTATACTGTAGTCACTGTTGCTAGTGAGAGAGGCGTATAATAACATGACAACCAAAAAAGAATTATCAATATTAGGAAAGTCCCCATTTATTTTGATCTTTCTAGGAATTCTGAGCGTAGGTGTTATTATTGGTATTATGCCGATACAAGAATCTTTAGCGCAGGAAGATTCTTCACAGGAGAAAGATAATGAGGAATTAGTAATGTCATTCATTAATGATGTTTATGTTGACCGTAATGCTAGTGCTATAGATAAATATCTGGCAGACAACTTCATTGCTAACTTCATGGATGACCGTTCTGTGGATGGAGAATCTGTTAAAGGGAATATCAGTGCTTTTATTAATGCCTTTCCTGATTTAGTTGGAACAACAGAACATATCATAGCTGATGAGGATATGGTTGTGATTTTCAGTAAATGGAATGGTACTTTTACGGAAGATTATTTTGATACTCCAGCAAATGATAATTCAATCACTATCGCAGTTGCTGATATATTTCGTATTTCAGATGGCCAAATTGTAGAGAGTTGGCAGATAGGAGATTATTCAAACCTTACGAAAACAATACATTGAGCAGATCTGTATGATAAAGAATTACAGTAACTAAAAAAATAATATTGGTACAACAAAGATAACAAATTTTAATATTTTTTTGTGATATAATTAGATGGATAATAGATTCGTTTACTAATATGTATAATAATTTGATCTGTTTAATTTTTTCGTTTTTATTTCTGAATGATTCAGCTGTTACTTGCAAAAAATTTCTATGAAAGATACATAGACCAAGATGAATATATAATTACAATTTTATCTATTGATGCTATTCTAACAATACTTTCAAGATCTATTTTCAACAATTCATTACTGCAATATTACATAGTTCTAAAATAACAAGAAAATAATTGTATAAAAGTAAAGATAACATAAAACTAGAGTACCTTCCTGTTGACTCATCAGAATTTAATGCAGTTGAAGAATGTCTGAGACAAGGAAAGTGCCAACATACTTTCTTGTTACTATATTAAATTTGATTCTCTAAAAGATGCAATTTCTAACTACTATAGAATAAGATGATTAATGTAGATGTCAAGGTATTTTATAATGTCTACGAATTAATATTATTCATTATATGATCATAAAATAAAAATTAAATCTATTTAGAAATTATTTTAAAACATAATAATATTTGAATAAAAATCTAAGTTCAAATGTTACTTCTACTAAATATATATCCACCAAATAAAATCAAGCTGCCAGAGAATATTCCTAGTACCATCAGATTTACCCAAATTGGAAAGACACCCACCCCTATGAGTGAATTACGTAAACCATCTATTCCATATGTTAAAGGATCTAAAT
>JBNAIF010000061.1:0-4502 GCA_050043595.1 Nitrososphaeraceae archaeon
TCTCAATAATGTATAGATAGAATCGTCTTTTTCCATTTCTGTGTATCTTTTCAATTCTATTATTTCAAAATTATTATCTATTATTTCTACAAGATCTTTTTCAGTATAGTAAAAAAATATTAGATTTTGATGAAATTCTTCTTTATTTCCATACCAAAATGAATGCATTAATAATCCAGAATCTTTTAATGTATTTTTTTGATTTACAAGTGACTTTTTCAGGTCTTCTTTAGTAAGATGGTGTAACACTTTATTAGAAAAAATACAATTAAATGTTTTATCAGTTTTCATGTCAATTGCATCTAACAATAATAATTCAATATCTGGATTCTTTTTTTTGTAACGATTTAAAAATATACGAGACGTGTCCGAACCAGTAACATTATAAGTTTTATTTAGTATATCTATATCTTTTCCAGGGCCCATACCCAATTCAAGAATAGTAGATCCTTTTGGTAGATACTTTTTTAGAATATTAATTAATGCTATTCCATCATAGCCTTCTGCAATTTTCAGATATTCATCTACATTTTTTTCTTCATTAAAATAACCCATTTTAAATATATACTCTACACAGATATATTAACTAAAATATCAATAATAAAAGAATATTTCATATTACAAAAATATAAATACTTTTGTTCGAATCTTATTTTATTAGTAACATTTTTGTGATGTGTCAGTCGGGTTGCGTTGCATTTTTGCAACGGGTCTTAATATTTTAATTAAGAATATAATCATGAAATTTAAATAATTTGACGCTTGTATTTGATTAATGAAAAATAATAATTTAACTTTAGTTTCGTTATTCTTAACACTATCTATTTTTTTTAGTGTATCAGGTAGTATTCCAGGTTATGCACAAGAAGAAAATCAAACTATCGTAGAACCACAATTTTTGAGTTTACAACATGCACAATCTGGAACAATATCTGAAATAAATGCAACTTTTTATAAACTCGAGTTAAATCAAGTATCAGATGAAACTATAGAGTTTTCCGAACGTCCTGATAGAATAATAAAAACAATCTCAACAGAAGAATTTATAACTGAATGTTGGTCATTAGAAATTCCAAATAATTATCAGATAAATCCACCTAATGCAGATTTAATTATACACGATAATAAGTTAAACACTCAAATGGATTTTATCATAGAAATATTCAATCCTGTTTATGATAAAGATGAAAATACACTGATGTATGATTTTAAACTTTTATCCAATGCAACAACTCTTGCTGATTTACCAAAAGAAATTGGAAAGACGAATCTTTTCATAGATCCTAAATAAAACAAATATTTCATTCTCTAAATCATTGATAGATTCAAAATATGGAATATGAGAAATCTTCATGTGCGTAGGGAGTAATATCGATTGGGGAAAAAATATTAAAAGTCCAATTATTGTTTTAGTATATTCGAATTTAAATATTATGAACCTTGCAATTAATGAAAAATAATACTTTTTTTATTTATAAATAATATTTTTAAAATTATTTTCATATTCGCAATAATCCATAACTAATCATTAGTATATCTGAAATAGAACTATTATGTAACTCTATGTATTTATTTCTAAAAAAAAGAATTAATTTAGTTAATTAGAAGAAAAGAAATTTTTTTCTATTTTCTATAATCAATAACATTAATTCGTAGATCTTAAGATACTTTACAATATCTAGATTAAATCGTCTTGTTCTATAGTAAATAGAAATTACATCTTTTAGAGCATCCAATGTAGGATAGCAATATGATAATATGTTATATTTTGGTTGTCTCCAACATCTGATTTATTGGTAATTGGTAAAACAAAGTTACTAAATTTAATTCTAAACAAATATTATACTATAACTTTATCTTGAAAAAAATTCTTTTATAATCATTCATATTGTTAATATATAGTATAATGAAATTTACTCAATAGGAAATATGAAAGTAAAATCAAAAGTAACAAAAAATAATGTGATATTTTTTTTAGTTATTGTATTATTTTTTGGAATGATTACTTCCATATTCTTCTCTCCATCATCGTTTCTTATTATTACCTCAATAGCAATGGCACAAAAAGACGCAGAAGAATCAGAAGATAATAATGAAAAAGAAGAAAAAGAAGAAGATTGTATAGAATATGACAAATCAGAAAATGTAATTTCTATAACTTGTAAATATGCGGATTTTACAGATATTAGTAGAGAAATTACAGATCCTAACATTTTGAAAAAAGAATCCAAAATATCAAAGACTACTAACAATACATTTGATAATAACAATAATGAAAAAATTTGGTTACTTTATGCAGGTTTAAAAGTTGAAAAAGATACGGTTTTTGATATCAATTCAAATGATATTACATGGCTTAAAATAGTTCCATCCAAGAAATCTCCTAACGCAATTAAAGTAGATGGAAGTCTCAAAGTAGATTCAGTAAAAATAACGTCATGGAATCCAGAAACAAATGATTATTTTTACTTTTCAGACGCTGTAAAGTATGATAAATCGCAATACAAGAAAGAAATACGACCATATATTAAAGTAAACTCAAAAGCGACAGGCCCAACAATAATTCAAAATTCTGAACTTGCATATCTAGGATATAGTTGTAATGGATGTGGAGGAGTTACTTTCAATGGTGGAGAAAACAGCATCTTAAGAAATAATGATATTCATCATATCTACAAAGGATTCTATTCAAAAGGGATGAAACATATGTTAATTGAAGGAAATCGTGTATATGGCAATGACAAATATGGAATTGATCCTCATACTGGAACATTTAATATGACAATTAGAAATAATACTGTTTATGATAATGGTAACTCAGGTATCATATGTTCAGTTGATTGCTATAATATAGTTATTGAAGATAATGAGGTATATAACAATGGCATCAATGGATTTGGAAGAGGTATTGCGTTTAGTATCAATATGTTTGATTCAGTGGCAAGAAATAACTATGTTCATGACCAAAATATAGGCATAGGTATAAACGGTAAATCTCATGATAATAAAATATATAACAATAAAATTTCAGATAGCAAAGTTGGAATAGATACAAGTGAAAAATCTTTTAACAATAACATATACAATAATACCATTCTAAATTCTATAAATGGTATAGTTGTCAAGATGGGTACATATGATAATATATTTCACTTGAATAAAATAGTAAATGCTACAGAGAATGAAATATTAAATGTTAACGGAGATACAAGTACAAAGAAAAAGAATACATTTGAGAACAATAAACTAAACTAATTTATTCCAAAGTTAATCCTCTAATCATGTACTACACCTTTTATTTTACATCATATTTGTAAATGGAAAAAAAATTATTGGATAATAATTATATATATTTATCATAATTATGTTTGCTTAAATTCTTATTTGAATTCACATTTTATAAATAGACAAAGTCAGGTATCATTATGAATGTCGTTACATCATCTTCCAAATCTCTTATCATGATATTCTGATATTACAAATTTTTATCCTCATACTGGTATAGAATCGATTTGCATAAACATTTGTTTTTATACGTTAATTTACCTTTCTCTCTTTCGGATTTAAATATAGCACCTTCTTTGGAAGATGTATTACTGTAAGCCAGTCTTTCTTTGCATTGACATATTCTCTTGCAATTTTGCTTATATGAACCGAAGAGTTAATTTGATAAAGTTGCAATGGCGTTATTGGTGTTACTAACATTAGTTATTGGATTTGATAGGCCTATTCTAGAAATACAAAAGAAATTAGTTCAATAGAATTCGATCTATATAACGAAAATATTTTTTAACTAATAAATTAGAAAGATTTCCAATGTTTTATAAACTCTTTTACTTTTAGTTGTTGCTATTTTTGAGAAAATATTAAATAAAAAAAAGTATTTTTGTTAGAGTATTTTATTATATAATAATTTTTCTACTAATTTTTCTAAATGTTATTATATTTTAATTAATATAAATTAAATAAAAAATATGTTTTATTATAAAACAATATATAAAATAGAGTTAATATTTACTAAAATGAATCTATATAATATATTGAGGTTATTTTTATTTACTTATTTAATCATAGTTAAAATATACTCAAGAATGAAAAATAATGAAAATAATAATATAACAAACCAAATTTTAATTTCTGTTGTTTGGCTAATGAGTTTATTTTCTATATTGTATATTGTTGATAATTTATCTATATTCAATATTCAAGTATTAAACGCATTTGGCTTGAAAAATGATTTCGTTTATGATAATAATACTGAAAATATAGAAACAAAAAAACAAGATGCAACTTTAGCTTTTGGGACACATAATTTTATTGCAGTAGGTGATTATTATTGTAATAAAGAAACAGAAAAAACCATACAGAAAATTAGTTCTATAAATCCAGAAGTAATTATCACTACTGGTGATCATGTAAAGAAAGATAAATCAGCTGAATGTTGGAAAAAAATATCAGAACCATTGAAAGATAAGATGCGTATAGCAATTGGAAATCATGAT
>JBNAIF010000062.1:0-7211 GCA_050043595.1 Nitrososphaeraceae archaeon
TAGGTAAAATCAATGAATTGATAGGACCTGTATCATCACCATATGCTTCAGTATTATTATCAAATGAAATAGTTAATTTAGAATACGGTAAAATTTTTATTAATGAAAATAATTTAAAAGCTAAAAAAAATACTAATTTTAGAAAAAAGAAATCATTTTCCAGCAGGAGAAAATATAAAAAATGATTTATTTAGAATATTCTAATAATTGTCCAGAATGTAGTTCTAGTCTGATTCATGATTATACTAAAGGTGAATTTTTATGTCAACGTTGTGGATACGTTGTTTTAGATGAAGTAAATGATCTAGGCCCAGAATCTCTATCCAAAGATTTTGAAGAAAAGTATAAAAATACACGCGCCAGCGGAGCAACAAGTTATTCACAACATGATTTTGGACTGCGAACAGAAATAGACAATAGCGCTAAAGATTATGGTGGTAAAACAATAAATTCTCAAATGAATGATCATGTAAGTAGTCTTAGAAGATGGCATAATAGAATACGCGTATCTTCTTCCAAAGAAAGAAGACTTTCAAATGTCTTGTCCAAAATTAATGAAACCTGTTCTAGTCTTTCTTTACCCAAGACATTACTCGAAACTGCTGCAATGTTGTATAGGAATTATGAAAAAAATAATGAAGCAAAAGGAAAATCTGTATCATGTATAGCTGCGGCTACAATATATTTGGCATGTAAAAGATGTTCTGTTATCAGATCACTTGATGAGATTGTAAAAGCAACTGGATGTTCTTCTAATGAAAAATCTAATTTAAAACTTGCATCAAAATATTATCGCAAAATCGTTATGGATTTAGGGACATATAATGAAGATTCTCATAATTATTCCCTTCATAATGATATCCGGACTGAAAGTTCAAGAAATAATATTGCTGTTTTTCCAAAAGAAAATTTTTCCAATAATACGATGGCTAATGAGTATAGAGGTTCAAAAAACTCCTTGTATTTGAATAAACAAGATGGTCTTTATTATTCATCTAATCATAACGACTTAGATTATACCCAAAAACAATCAATTAATCAATATATTGCTAAATTAACCAATCTAGCTAAATTGGATACTAAAATTGAACGTTTAGCAATAGATTTGTCCAATAAAACTGTAAATCATTCATTGTCTGATGGTAAATCTCCAAATGGTATAGCTGCTGCATATCTATATCTTTCTGCTGTTATACTGGGAATTAATTTATTACAAATAGATGTATCTGGATTAGCTGGAGTAACTGAAGTAACTATACGCAATCGATGCAAAGAAATTTTATGCAGTTCAAAGTTATTGATAACTGTAAATCCTCAAAACAGATAACTTTTTTGTTCAAGATCAAAAATTATTAATTTGAATAAGACTTTCTTTTTCTTATGATTGATTATTTTGAAATAGAACGTTTAATTGAAAATCTTGCAAAACTATATTCTACCGCCTGTGCTACTTCTTGGTATAAAATCAACAATATTGATAATCCAACACCAAATGAATTTAGAAATAAGGTAGTGGAATTTATGAAACATTTTGAATATACTCTATCTACTTTTCCAAATAATGATGAAGGGAATAGATTCAGAAATTATTCTAAAAATCTATTAAATAACGAAATTAACTTGATTCTAGACGGTAAAAATAAAGAAGTAGAAAGACGATACAAATATTATGTAGATTATAGGTAACTCGATCACTTTAATAATTTTATATTCTATTTTTGATTAAACACTTTCAGATTTATCGATTTACATCTAAAACATATTTTTTTCCATTTCCGAAATATAGTATATAAGATAACACTCGGAACATTGAAATCTCTCAATATTTGATATTTCAATAATATTATTATTAGGAAAATTTTTAATAACTTTTAATTTAGTTAATTTTTCAATTAAAATTTTCAAGGAATGGAATAATTCTTCAGGTTTATATTCTCTAAATCTAAAATATTTAGTTATCAAATTATTTGCTAGTTCGATTTCATTTTTTGACGTCTGATAAATTCCTATCTTTTCATTTTTAAAAAAGTAATCTCCCAAGTACCATTCCAATTCATCAAAAGATTTTGAATTCATGTGATATTTTTATTTTGATAAAAATAAAAACGTTTTATGTTTTACCATATTGCATCGAATTTTTTTAGTATATGAAATATCATTAAATTAACTATAAATATTATGAGAAATTAACAAAAATCAATTTATGTCATCAACTAACTTTGATTATGATATTATTGTAGCTGGAGGAGGATTAGCAGGGATGATTGTAGCTTATTCATCTGCATATTATTCTAATCAATCATTAAAGATTTTGGTGATAGATAGAAACTCTTTTTCTGATCTCGGTAAAAAAACTATAAATGGATGGGTTTGTGGCGATGCTGTTGGAAAAAATAGCGTAGATTACATGACGGAACGAATAAAACTATCATGGTCTTCTCCAGAGATTGAACATAGTGTAAAAGGTGTAATAGCATATTCTCCAGATCATGATACTGGAATATCTTTTGATGGTGATGGATATCTCTTAAATAGGAGATTACTTCCTCAGAAACAATTACAGGATGCTAGAAAGGTCGGAATTGATGTAATAGAAAATGTTGCATTAAGATCCTTGTTAGTTGATAATGGCTATATAGTCGGAGTAGAAGGAAACGAGCTAAAGAATAACTCAATATTTAAGAAAACAGCAAAATTAACCATAGATTGTACTGGTGTTACATCAGTATTAAGAACTAATCTTCCAATCAAGTCACATATTCAGAAGAAAATTGATAGAGACGATCTTGAATCAACTGGACGTTATATCTATAATTTTAAAGTAGAAGGGGATGATAAAACATATTTTGATCCTGATTATTGTCTTATACACTTAGACCAATTACTGGCTCCAGGTGGTTATGCATGGGTTTTTCCTAAAGGCAATGATAAGGTAAATATTGGTTTAGGTGTACAACAAAAAGCATTTAATCAATATAACAAAGAACAAAAAACATCAAAAAATCTTAAAAACATGATTGATGAATATGTTAATTCTAATCCTATTATTTCTGAACCCGTTCAACCACTCTCCTCTCATGATGAGGGTAATACCTGGGGTACATGGCAAGTTTCAGTTAGACGACAAAACGATTGTATGGTAGCTAACGGATATATGCTGGTAGGAGATTCTGCCTGGATGCCTAAACCTCTTGACGCTGGTGGTATTGGTCCTGCTATAATTTCTGCTACTATCGCGGGAAAAGATGCTGTGGAAGCAATACAATCTAACAATGTTTCAGAAGAAAATTTGTGGAAATACAATAAAAATTTTATAAAAGATTATGGATATAAAACTGCAGGTCTTGAAGTTTTTAGAAGATTACTTCAAACTTTGACTAATGAACAAATTAATTATGGGATGAAACATTTTTTGTCTAAATTAGATGTAGAAAAAATATCAATTGGTGAACATCCTGAATTTGGTACCATCGATAAAGTAGGAATGTTACTGCGTGGTGCTATGAATAAAGAATTAGCAACTAATCTCAAATATACTTCTGAAATGAATAAAAAATTAGTATCTCACTATAATAATTATCCAGATAATCCAGAAGTATTTGTAACCTGGCAAAGTCAATTATTTAAGTATTTAAGTGAAGCATACACAAAATTTTCATAAATATTAACTTAAGAAATAATTTATAAAAACATATTTATTTTATGTTAACGTGAAAATATCATGGAAATATTTGAACCGTCTTTATTCTTGGCTATTTTTCCTTATATTTTTATATCTATATTCCCAATTATTGGTATAATTCTTGTTTCAAGGCACTTAATAAAATATAGACATATGAATAATAAAAAATAGTTCACAAATTATATTATCTACTCAGAAATAATAGTAAGGATTATTTAGTCGATATAACTATTATTGAACCTCCTTTTAACTTTTTGATAAATTCAACTTTTTGAAATTTATTACTCAATAATTGGTACATTTTTTTATTTTGTGGCCATCTTAAAAAAGTACCATACAATGTTTTAAATTGTAACCCTGTTTTACCAGCTACTATATATGCCAAAATTTTTAAAATGTATCTCAAATATAATTTAACTCCAATTCTAATAATTAAATTATCTGGCTTTCCCAGATCAATTATTATAAATCGTCCACCATTTTTCAAGATTCTGTGAAATTCTGTTATTGCTTGTTCTAATTTAATTGCATCTCTAAGAGAATATCCACACATTACTACATCAAATGTATTATCCTTGAAAGGTATATTTTCAAAAATTCCTGAATATCTTAATACTATTGATTTTGATTCAAACTTTGTAGAATATCTTAGCATTTCTAAAATTGGATCCATCATTATTATTTCTACATTTTGATTCGTATGTTCCAAGGCAATTCCGGTCATATTTCCAAATCCTGAACCGGCGTCTAAGATTTTATCTCCTTTAATTACTGCTTTTTTAATACCTGTAGTTCTAAAAGTATTGTCCTTTCCTAATGAAATTGCATTATTTACTTTGTCGTAAACTGGTATAATACTTCTTAAAACAGTTATCACTTCTCTCCAGTATGCTTCACCTAATCCAGACAATACAAATTCTTACTTTATATTATATTTAATTCAATGATGCTATCTATTTGTTGATCATAAAAAAATTCAAATATTTATGGTATATACTAAAAATATATAGTAGAAAAGGGATAATATTTACGTAATTCAGAAACTTAGAATAGTGGAAAATGATGCATATATCAATTTTATTTCATCTATAAATTCAAAATATATTGGATATACTTACAGAAGATCAATTATTCAGTTTATGCGATTTTGTGGTATTGATGATTTTGATTCTTCTTCAAAATTATTAAAATATCTTTCAGTAATGGTTATGACATTAATTTCCAGACATAACTATTACCATTACAATCATTACTACTTATTTTTAATCAAAACAACATAATACTTTTTTGAGAAATAACACATAAAATTATTTTTTTTCTGGATCTGTTGTTTTATCTGCTCGCTGATTTTCTTGTGAACAACTGTTGGATCATGTTCATGTTCCTGTTGTTCCATCACCACGCGTAGGATCTATTACTAAAGTAGTTTTTCCAAACTCACTTGGTAAACCAATCGATGTTTTATTTTCTGGAATTATATCATATTTTAATATCTTTTTATATACTTCATAAACTGGATTAAGTAATTCTACTATTGCAATATCTTGTTGTTCTTTTCCATCTACAACTAAAACAGCATTTGGTGCATCAACCCCAAAACTACCTTCTGCTGTAGACCAATTTCCTATCAAATCGGTTGTACTTACCGACGCAACGATCCTATCTGGTCTATCCGAGAATAATATTGTCTTGTCAGATACATTATTTAATACAAGTTGGTATGAATTTGATTTATCTCCAGTTAAAATAGTATTATTTGATTTTACATCTATCGACAAAGTAAAATTTACATTGATTTCAGATATTGTACCAGATTGTGCATATTGTATTGCAAAGAACTTGTGCACATCTCCACCTGTCATATTTTCTTGTGCATAAACTGTTGAAGTCCCAATAGCAATGGATAATGTGGATATTAATATCAATAAAATTAAGTTGTTTTTTTTCATTAGTTCTAGGAAAAATTTCTAGTATTTAAGCATTTTTTATCATATTTATGAACAGATCATTTAAATTGATTTTCAAAAGAATTACATTTTTAGTTCAATTTTTTCTTAATATATACATCTGTTATACAACTACGTACTCGTCTTATATGCTTTAAATTCCATATGTTGAAAATGGCAGAACAAAATATAAAGAACAAGAAATTATTGCATACATAATTTCTTGTAATTTTTGCAACACTATTATTTCCTATAATCAGGACAAGTTTTACAGTTACTACTTTTGCAGAGGAAAGCATAGCAATAAAGTTCGAAAATCCAACTACACAACCTTTTAAATTTATTGGAGTAAAAGAAAAACTAGGTGTTCAGTTCGTGGAAGAACCTCCAAAAGAAATTGAACCTAAATCTACTCAAGGCTTTTCTGTATCTCAAGAAGATGGGGCTACACAATATTATTTTCAAGTACGATATGGTGTTGTATCGAATTCTGAAATAATAGGAGTAGTATTTTTTGGAAGTGATTGGAATAGTCTAAGTTGCGAACCTGTCGGAGAAGGACAACTTTAAGGATGTGGCACAGATACTATAATATTTACATTAGACCAGTGCAAATAACATCTTAACTTATTTACTTTTATTTTATTCGAATTGTAAAAATAGATTATAACATATAATGCATCTTCTTTTAGTTCAACTTTTAAACATATTTTTATATAATTACGCTAAATACATGTTAATGAGTTTAAACAGCAATACTGCTGCATCCGTATTTCTTAATGGAGATATAGTATCAAAGTATATGAAAATAGCAACTAGAGAATTAGAAACACAATTTAATAGAAAACAATTTATTGAAAAAAAGAAATAGGTGGTACTATTCTTCCACCATGTTAGTATTATTCAATCAAAAACAACACTAACTCGTCTTTTTTATTTTGTTCAACTTTTTCATTTACTTTTGATATTTATTTTCTATTCAGCAAAGATATCCAAATATTGATAAATAGGTCGTACCAATTAATAGTGTGTCACATCAATTTGTGTGCTCTGATTGCGGTTCATTATTGATACATGACAATGTCAATACGCTAGAAAGTATGAAGGATATTCATAGTCAACTTTGTATTGTTAAAAGAGAAAAATCAATAACTGCACAATCAATTAAAGAAATTGCCACTCAATCACAACAAACTTTGACTCAATCTACTGCTCAACTCGCTGCCTCGTCAACATCAACAGAAGTTTCATCTACTCAGTCTTCAAACAATGTTACTACTATATCTTTGACAGGTGAAGGAAATGATTATTCTACTGCAGAAGGACCAATTGATGTTGAATTTAAATCTAAACGTAAAAAAACTGGTAAATTTAAAGGGATAAATGTTTGGGGACCTGTAGATGCCCCTGGACAATTAGGTATTTGGGGAGACAATGTTTGTGTTGATTTCGATATTTGTGTAGGTGATGGTGCATGTATTGAAGCTTGTCCTGTTAATGTATATGAATGGCTACAGACTCCTGGACATCCAGGTTCAGAACAAAAACCATTTATGGCTAGAGAAAAAGATTGTATATTTTGT
>JBNAIF010000063.1:0-4220 GCA_050043595.1 Nitrososphaeraceae archaeon
ATCCCATCCGATCATATATTGCTTCAGGATCTACATAACGAGGAGAGCTAGGTTCTTTCCCAACAGGCCTATAATCAACATTTCCACGTAGAAAGAGTACATTTCCTCCATCGTAAGTATCTGGATCTTCTGAAAACAACCATTTGTTCCATTCAATAGCCCATTCTCCATAGGACATCCCTCCAAAGTTCTCGTTTGGAGATACAACCTCAATACTCATTAATTCTAGAAAGAAATATGATATTTATATTTCATCAATCTCAAATAAATTATTTAAAGAATTAAATTGTTTTAACTTGAAATAATTATATTTCTTGTCATAATAATATTATGTAAATAATTCTGTTCCTGGAAAAATGTCATTGATTGGAGGAACAAAAAATACACCAGATGAAATTACTGAAAATAATTTATGCATTCCTTTATTTGAATGGCCTCCAAAATTACTTTTTCCCATCCAATCAGGATGTGTTAGAATAAAAAATAATCTCGATGGATCATTTTGAAAACTAATAAAATTAAGTCCTACTCTGAAAGGTTTATTGGGAATATTAAGTAATGATTCAAAAAATTCGAATCCTTGTCTATATATTCGTCTCGAATCAGGATATTTACTGTCTATATTATCGATATGCCTTGTTCTTCCTATATGTGATTGATTAAGTTGTGATGAAGCATGTAAATCTATATCGGAATTTATTCTATTTGAAATAGGAGATTTAAAGTAATCAGGATGCTCATGGAAATCCCTTTTAAAACCCTGTACGTCATAAGCAGTATTACAATTTTCTTTCAAAATAGGATTTCCATTTTTATCTACACCAATCAAAGGAACTCCCGTTAATTTATCTCTACCAACCATTAATTCTTGATTCCTACGCTCGATTTTATTCCAAATATCTAAATTAATTTCTATTCTTAAGAAAGCTAAATACGTACCACCTATTGTCCAAAAGTCTCTAGGAATAAGTCTATTATTTCTCCGATCTATGACAATTGCATTTAGCCTTTCTTTTGGATTAGCCATATTAGAGACTTCATCATGGAAGCCTATCCAGCTTCTTCCATCATCGCGTTGAAAACCTGTATATGTTTTGGTAAGAATCAATGCATTATTGGATTCATTGTCTAAAAATCTTTTAGTTTCTACAATAGCTCTATAAACTGCCAATTGTGTATGTGAAATGAACTGAATTGCAACATCTTCGGAAAGACCCACATTTTCACCTAATTCATAAGAATATTTTAATCCAGAACCATTTGCAATAGGCGATCCTTTTTCAAAAGGTAAAAATTGTTTATCTTTAAAGTCTCTGGGTATTTTTTTAGTAATATATTCAATATTAAAAACATTTGACCCAAAGCTTATAAGAACAGACAAATTACCTGAAGGAAATGGGTGATTTGAGAGGTTGTCAATAGTTCCGCTTTTTAAATTGTTGTACATTTCCCATAAGTTTGTCAACACTCTGTTTATTTTGTCACTATTATCGGATCTAACAATCTTTAGAAAGAGTATTGCAAATGATTGATTAGAATGTACCTTAGTATATATTTTATTTGCTTTGAAAGGTTTTCTATTATAGAATATACCTTCTTGTAATTTATTACTAAGAGTTTCATTCATATGTAAGTTTAAATTGCTTAAATACATAAAATACTTTTATATTTTATCGTAACTATAATTAATTATAGCCATACCTGAGATATTCTTATTTATATTATTACCACAATAATTTACTGTAATAAAAATAATTTTAACTTGTATCAAAATAGCGATAATTAATTTTAAATTAAATAGTATTATGATAAATTTGATCATTCAGATCTGCTTTGCATAATAGTCATCGTATTTTTCTAAATTAACTTATGCGAATGAATTTACTTTTGAATAACAAATAAATTTGTATTCGAAATATTATAGAATTATTTTAATTAAAATGAATTATAATTTTTATTAATATCATTCTATGAAAAAGAAGAGATATTGCTTCAAAAACGGAATATTATCATAGGATATAGTACTTTTCTTATCTCTGCAATATTATGGGGCTCAGTTTCTACCATAGCAAAACCAACACTCAACACTATAGATCCTTTATTATTATCTGCGTTAGTTCTTATAATAGCAGGTCTATTTTTTACTCCTTTAACGCGCAGAAAATCACCTATTCAAAAAATCCCGAGTAAGTATTATTTATTGTTATTTATCACTGCATTGTGTGGAACTGTAATAGGACCTTTTTTATTTTTTATTGGACTAGAAAAAACTACAGCATCAGATACTAGTTTATTATCTAATGCTGAAAGTGTTTTCTCAATTATAATTGCATTATTGATCTTTAATGAAAGATTAAATAAAAGCGGTGTCTTGGCGATAATATTAATATTAAGTGGAGTAATAATATTGACAACGAATCTTGAATTTGAAGATTCTTTGACATTTAATTATGGGAATTTGTTTGTAATAGCTGCTACACTATTTTGGGGTTTAGATAACAATTTGACTAAAATCGTTATACAACATATAGATATTACTCGTATGGTACAATTAAAATCGTTAATTGGTGGAGTTATTTTATTAATAATAGCATTTTTTTTAAGAATTCCAATAAATATTCATTACTCAGAAATACTCCCGATAGTAATATTAGGGATATTTGGTTTTGGAGTTTCTTTATATTTTGCTTTACAAAGTGTCAAGCAAATTGGTGTGATAAGATCATCTTTAATACCTGCATTCGCTGCTTTATTTGGTGTAATTTTTGCTACTATTTTTTTAAATGAACAAATAGGATCTTACCAGATAATTGCAGGTATTGTTATGTTAGGAGGAATATATTTACTCTATAAAAATGAAAAATATCTCAATAAAGAAGAATCATAAATTTATTTGAATATTTGTATAATTATAATTATTTATATATAACAAGTTTATTTTTTTCTAATTGTAAAATTTGATGTTATATTATAAATGACTAAAAATAGTCATTTTCAATAATCTTAACGATTATATATTGACTAACTAAATTTCGTAGATATATTTTTAGCTAACTTATGTTATACACATAACATATTTGCGTAAAACTAAACTAGACAAGGTATACAATCAAGAAGCTAATGAAAATATTAAAGAATACAAATTGTAGACGCATAAAACAAGATAAACAACACATATAAGATGTAGTACAAGTACTACACAGATGTAGAGCATTTGCTTACAAATGATATAAAAGATACAATGAAAATGGATTGAAAGAAGGATTACAAGACCAACCTAGAACAGGTAGACCTCCAGAGGTACTAAAAGAAAGAATGATAAAAATAAGAAATGAATTAGCAGAAAGCAATACTGAATGAATTTTCTACAAGTAACGGATCTTATTAAAAAAAATGAATAAGACATCATGAAGTATATATATAGATTGTTACACTAGCAGGGATTCAAGTCAAACGTACCAAAGAGAAGGTTTGTTAATACGGTGTCTATAAAGGAAAAGAAGAGCTTCAAAAAAGAGTAAACCATATTCTCAAGAACAGAAAGGATAATTGGAACATAAATGTACAAGATGAATCAATATTCGTTAATGATAATATTTTTAAGAGAAAGAAATGGATTTGTGTAAATAAAAGACCATTAGTTACTGTTACTGGTTGATGTAAAAAGACAATAGTATTTGGATCTCTATTAATAAATAATAAACAATTATTTGTACAATATGATAAATTCAATAGCAGTACATTTGTTTATTAGCTAAAACAAATCCAAAAAAGATTAGGTGGTAAATGTATTGTATTTGTAGATCGAGTAATTCTACATTGTTCTAAAATAACAAGAAAATATGTCTCAGAAAACAAAGACAAGATAAAACTAGAGTATCTTCCTGTCGGCTGTCTAGAATTTAATGCAACAGAAGAATGTTGGAGACAAGGAAAATACAATATAATTTCTTGTTATTATCCTACATTTGATTATCTAAAATATGCAATTTCTAGTTACTATAGAAACAGAAAGTTTAATTTGGATGTTATCAAATATTTCACAAGGTCTATGGATCAATGTTATTGAGTATATAAATACCGGAATACAAAAAACGGATTCGAATTTCATCCTTAATGTGGTTTATGGAAACGTCCATATTATTTATAAATGTAGATATATAAAAATGGACACTATTACAAATATTGCTACTAAAATAAGAACAAAAACAAAAATATGA
>JBNAIF010000064.1:0-4057 GCA_050043595.1 Nitrososphaeraceae archaeon
GATGATTATAACAATAAATGATTCTATGTAATAAGATTTTGTTATAATCTTTTTTTTATTTATCTTTAATTTTCAGATGAAGTGGTTAAAGGTTCTTGTTGTTTTTTGATCTTTTTTTTTTCTTTCTCTTTCCTATTGCAAATATTTTCTTTAGTGAATAAGGAATACCCACAAGAAATGCAAAATTTTAAGATATTTAAGATTATTCATCACTTTTTGATGTCTAAAAAATATTGTTCATTAAACATATAAAAAAGTAAATTTCTAGAAATTTATTGCTATTTGAGAGTAAGTATTGGTGGAAAGAAGTAGGATTAATTTTATTTCTGATATTCTTGGTTAATGTTGGGACATTCTATACAGTTGATTTGATAATTGGTTTTAGTCTAATTTTTTCGGGTTCTTATTCTGAAATATTAAGTTTTGATCGAACTGGATATGAGGATATTTATGGTGCACTTACAATAATTTTTCCTATATTCGTATTTCTGATTGTGGGACTTGCACATAAAATAGCAATAAGAAAAAATAAAGATAATGAATATCATTTACTTCAGTCAAAAGATTGGTGGAAAGAGTTTATCATAATAATAGTTATTATTTTTGTTGCTCAAATTATAACAGAATTTATCCTTCCAGTAACATATGTAACTGATCAAGAAATAGATTTTGATTATATGAATTTGAGATTTGCCATTGTATGGGTTATAGGTATATCCATAACATTTTTAATAACATGGATATTACATAAAAGAGCAATTAAAAAGCAAAAACAAGTAGATTCAAAATGATCTAAATAATTGATGATCACAATATCAAAATTTTCTATCTATTTCCCATAAACTTTAGGTGTATAAAAAAATCCATCGTTGTGTATATAAAGACAGGAGGTTATGAAATTTTATTGCTATTTGGAAGTAAATACTGGTGGAAAGAAACAGGAATAATATTATTACATATAACATGGCTAAGTTTTCTAGCAGGGTTTGCATTTGTATATGTATTTGTTCCTGTTCTACAGTTATCTGATGATCATATCATCAATATTGGTTTTATGATTGCATTAATCTTTGCGCATGTAGTAATATTTTTAATCATTACTTTATCTCATAGAAAGGCAATAGAAAAAAATGATCACAGATATCATTTATTTCAAAAAAAAGAATGGTGGAAAGAAACAGGAATAATTCTATTAATTAGTGTTATAATCGGAGTTATAGAGATTGTAGTACTTTCTTCATTTTATGATACAGTAATAAATAATCCAGATGAATTAGATAAAACAGTATTTGTTAGGATGTATTCTATACCGGTGGTATTTGTTATAGCATGGTTATTACATCTAGGAGCAGTCGAAAGGAATCATGCTGATAGTTCCGAATATGAGATAAAATAAGTACTGATTTCAATAACAATATTTTCTATCTTTTTCCCATAAACTTTAGATGTCAACTGTAGTTCGTTAGACATATAACTTGCAAAATTTCTATGAGTTCATTGCTATTTGAGAGTAAGCATTGGTGGAAAGAAGTAGGAATAATTATATTTTTTTCATATGCTGTTTTATTTTCAATTGTATTTGTAGAAGGATTCATTATAGCAATTTATGATCTTGATGTAGATGATTATTTTCCTGATCATATTGACTATTTGATAATAGGATTGGTTACTTTTTTTAACATTTGGATGTTACATAGAACAGCAATTAAAAAGAAAGATAATGAATATCACTTATTCCAGTCAAATGAATGGTGGAAAGAAGTTTTTGTAATACTAGGAATTGACTCTCTACTTGAGTTTTTGTCTGACCATTTCATATTCCCTGAATCTTTTGATGAATATTCATTTGAGTATATGATGTTCTTCTTAGCAATACATGTAGCAATCATAGCATCTACGACCTTTTCAATAACATGGTTATTACATAGAATAGCAATTAAATATCAAAAAAACGTAACTGATTCTAAAGACTAATAAAAATAATTAATTGATAACATAATATTGTATTATATAGAAAAATATTTAACTAGATAATTGTATAATTTTGAATAAATCTATTGCACTTTATTTGCAAAAAAACGCATTATATTACTTTGGTTAATATAGAATATCATTTTATGTTTTAATCAAATTTTTCTACAATTTGCGGATTAAGTTCTAGTAATTCATTATATATGGATAATGCTTCATTATGTTTTCCCATCACAGATAATGTTGACATCTTATAATATAATGCATTAATAAATTCTGGATCAATCTCAAGTGCTTTATCATACCATTTTAATGCTTCTTCATGTTGACCTAACTTAGACATAACACTCTCTTTATTATATAATGCATAAACATAATTTGGATCAATTTCAAGAGATTTATCAAACAATTCTAACCCTTCTTGGTATTTTCCTAATTTGGAAAGAACTATACCTTTACCAGTTAAAGCGCTAGTATAATTTGATGCTACTTGAAGTGTTTTATCAAACCATTTTATTGCTTCTTCATGTTGACCTAAATTATCTAGTGTAGACCCTTTACCATTTAACGCTTCAATAAATTCTGGATCAATTTCAAGAGATTTATCATACCATTTTAATGCTTCTTCATGTTGATTGAGATGAGAAAATACGGTACCTTTATTATTCAAAGCCTTTACAAACACAGGATCAATTTCTAGTGCTTTGTCATATCATTTTAATGCTTCTTGATATTTGCCTGATTTGAAAAGTGTATTACCATTGTCGAGTAATTTTTCAACATCAGCATTTTCTGTATTGTTTTGTTCTTGAGCATACACAAATCCAATAGAAAATACAAACAAGAGAATAATGCTAAATGTAAAAATAAGTGATTTCATTCTTCTTATTCTGGATTTATTTGTTTTAACCTTTTCTATATTACCAAATAATTAAGACTATTTACAATTGCTAATTTTGGCGGCGGCCAATTAAACTAATCTCTTTTTTTCACTGTTTTTAATTTTTAATCTTATATCCATCTTTTGAAAACGCATAGTTGTTGGTCAAGATTTATATTTCTAAAAAACAAAATATCATTTTTCATATTTTTGAATTTTAATTATAACTTGTTGCTTGCTAGTTGCTAGTTATTTATTGTTAGTCATAATGCTAAATGTAAGAACTATGTTGTTCATCTTTTATATCATCTATCTAAATAAAATATATGTTTTGTGACTAATTTATGATACTGTCCAATCTAATACAGATAATAATTTTTCCTTCATAGTTAAAGCAGTAGTATGATTAGGATCAATTTCAAGTGCTTTATCATAGAATTCTATTGCTTCCTGAAACTTGGCCAATAGAGAAAGTATTGATCCTTTTTTGAATAATGCATCTACATCATCCGGTTCTACTTCTAACGTTTTATCATACCATTGTAGAGCTTCTTGGTATTTGCCTAAATTAGATAATGCGTCCCCTTTATTGTATAATACTTCGAAAAAATTGGGCTCAACTTTTAATGCCTTATCATACCACTCTATCGCTTCTTGGTATTTGCCTAAATTATATAATGATAATCCTTTATTGAACAATGCATAAATATAGTTAGACTCAATTTCCAAAGTTTTATCAAACCATTGTAGTGCTTCGTGGTATTTGCCTAAATTGAGTAGTGATAATCCCACCCTATTCAATATATCAACATGGTTAGGCGCAACCTCCATTGCTTTATCATACCATTGTAGTGCTTCTTGGTATTTGCCTAACTCATGTAATGCTACTCCTTTGTTATATAATACATCAACAAAATCTGGTTCCACCTCTAATGCTTTATCATACCATTCTATTGCTTCCTGGTATTTGCCTAACTTTTCTAATTCAATTCCTTTATTAAATAATGTTTCAACATCAATATTTTCTGCATCCTTTTGTTCAGAATAAACTACACCAATAGAAAATGTAAACAAAAAAATAATAGCAAATGACTTAATTTTCATACTTCTTTACTTTAATAATCTTTTATAATATTTTCTAATCGTAATTAAATTTACAAAATTTGTATAAATAATTTCCAATTACTCTTTAAGAAAGATGTATAA
>JBNAIF010000065.1:0-7765 GCA_050043595.1 Nitrososphaeraceae archaeon
AAAAGATTGAAAACAGAATGGCTAGATTTATTTTTACTTCATTGGCCAAGTAGTTTTCCAGTACAAGAAACAATGAGAGCTATGGAAAAATTAGTTTCCGATGGATACATAAAATACATAGGAGTTAGTAATTTTGATATAAATGAGTTAAAAGAAGCTGAAAATTCCCTTAAAGATAATAGAATTGCATGTAATCAAGTACTTTATCACCTTGGAGATAGAGGAGTAGAACGTAAAATAATTCCATATTGTGAAGAAAAAAAGATTGCAATTGTAGGTTATTCCCCTTTTGGGCATTACAATTTTCCACATAGACAAAGTTCATCGTATAAGATTTTAGAAGACATTGCAAAAAAATATAATCGTAATCCTAGACAGATAATACTTAATTTTTTGACTAGACATAAGTACCTTTTTACGATTCCCAAAACAACACATGTTCAACGAGTTGTAGAAAATGCTAACTCAGTTGGATGGAGTCTTGATTACTCAGATATAGAATCGATAGACCGTGCATTTCCAGCTCCAAATCATGACATACCACTTGGAATGATTTAAAAATATGGATTATGAAAATAATATATTATTACTATCATCTAAAATATAAATAAATAATTACCTAATTTCTAACATTAAAATGACATAAAATTCAGAATAAGGATCGTAAAGTCAATTTAGGAGCGGAATACTAAAATTGATAGTAAAATCATAGTTGTTATTTTCTTTTATTTTGATTATTTACAATTCCTGTATGTTTCATCAAATCAATAACAATTTGACTTTTTTGAGAATTATATTTCTTTTCATCAGATAATAATTCAGATAGAACTGTTACCGCTTCTAGTATATATTTACCACTACTTAGCATAACACATTGTGCTCGTTGTCCTATCGATGCGTCAGTTATTTCAGCTCTTGTAGGTATACCTATTTCAGTAAGATTTTCTAAAATTTGGGTTGCGAGAATTACAGGAATATGTGATGCCTCACATAAACACAGTATATCCTCTTGGATTAGAGCTAATTTTTCAAATCCAACTTCTACCGCAAGATCACCTCTAGCAATAAGAATGCCAAATTTAGGAAGATCTAGACCGGTAATCAAAATCCTTGCAAGATTATTAATAGATTCTTTTGTTTCCAATTTGGCAATTATAGGAAAGTCATGATAACCTAGTTTATTTAATTCCAGATCTAGACTTCTAATATCTTCAGAGCTATGAACAAAAGATAATCCTACTAAATCAGCATTTTTTGTAATAAATTCTAAATTTTTTAGATCTTGCTTAGTTAGCGCTGGAAGATCAAGTTTTGTATCAGGTAAATTTAATCCTTTGTAAGGTTTAATAGTAGCAGATTTTCCAACAGGAAAAACAATTTCAAGTTCTAAGTAATCTTTGTTAGACGATTTAACAATTCCACTTATTTTACCGTCATCTATAAAAATCCTATTACCTATTTGTACATTTTTAAGAGCTTCTGGGAAGGTACATCTTAATCCTGCGCGATGATTTTTTTCTGAGGAAAGAGAATATGGTGAATGTCGATATAGTCTTAATGAATCACCTTTCTTAACTTTTAATTTTATTTGTTCTTGTTTAATTTTTCCTATCTTGAAAGAAGCATTTTCCTTTTTTATTTTAAATTGTACGTGTTTATCTAGATAAGATGTTTTACTTAATCTCACAGAAATTTTATGATCATTGATAATTTTTAGAATTTGAAGAGAACGTTTCCTGCCAATCGAGTCAAAAAATTTAATTTTATCACCTATCTTGATTTTTGAGATCATATCATTATTAGTCAAAGATATAACAAATGCAGGATTAGTTCCAGGAGAATTTAATTTAGTAAATTCAGCTGTTGTGTCAATAACACCCTCAAGATAATCAACTGTTTTACCATCAATAATCTTTGGAACTTTAATTTTGATAAAATTTTCCTTCTGATTTATAGGATTTACACGTATTTTTGAACCAGCTAGATCCATTAAAATTTTACAGTGTTTATTGTATTTGCCATTTTGAATTAAATCTTGTTCTATATCACGAATAAGATCTATTAAATTTTTCCATTGTTCGTGAGTATTATGAGCACAATTGATTCGTACCATGTCCATTCCTTCTTTTAACAATTTTTCAATTAGATCTCGCTTGTCAAGGAAACTTGAATCCAATGTAACTAAAATACGTGTATTTCGATTTTTTCTTGGCTCCCCAAATAATTGCTTACTTTTTAGATTTAATTGTAATCTCGCTTGTTCAGATGATGGTTTGCATAATGTAGCATATGGAAATTGGGTAAAACCTAAATTTTGAAGTACTTTTTCAAGTACATATAACACCTGTCCTTCCAATCTACCCAATGATGAAAGACCTTGTTCAGACAATTCAGATTGCAAATCCCTAATATCTTGTTTTCGGAGTAACAAATAAGCAATTAAATTATCTCGGCTACAGATATTTTCATTGTGAGTAATTGGAAATTTTTCTGAAATATTTTTTATATTTTCTAGAATATGAATATATAATTCATTTAATCTAATTCCTAATGAATTTCGATTATTATGATTTTTATTTATATCATGTAAAATTGTTTTCTCGTTGTTCAATTATTTACATACTTTATAGTTAAGAAAAATATTTAAAACCTACCAAAATTTTAATCACAAAGAATGTAATTTAAGAAAAATATCAAACTGCATTTGAGTTAAAAATAGTAGTAAATAGGATTTATTATAATAATAACTATGAATAACAATTATTACAATATTGAATTTTTGGTCTAAAATACAAATAAATTTACTAAAAATTAAAGAATTTGAAATTTTAACATATTTATAACAAAGTATTAATATTTTAGAAAAATTATAAAATAAAAATAAGAAATTATATAATACACTATTTAAGAAAAATAAAGATATATTTCGACAATAAAATAGTGTGATGAGATGTTATTCATTACTTTGTTTCACTATATTTTTCATAATAAACTAATTCGCTTAATGGTAAACGATTCTTTTTTTTATGATGTGTCTTATTAATTGGATATCCAAAACCCAAAATAGAAGTAATACTCAAATCATTTGGAATATTAAAATCATTACGAAGTTTATTTTCATGAAATCCTGTAAATATACCTGAGCCTACGCCAAAACTCCAGGCAGCGATTTGCATATTTTGCAGTGCACGTCCAGCATCAATCAAATGAAATCGATATTTTGGATTTGTTAGAACTATTATCGCAAAATTTGAATTTGAAATCCATTTTCCACTAGTGCTATACTTAGCTAGTTTATAGAGATTTTCTTTCTTTTCTATCATTATAAATCGCCAATGTTGAGTATTAAGTGCAGTTCCAGTAGATCTAGCAGCTTCAAAAATCTTTTCTTTTATATCAAGAGGAACATTTTTTTCTGTGTTAAAATCTCTAAGATCCAATTTAGTCAAAATGTATTCAAAAACATTCATACTTCTTACTACAATACGAATAAATTAAAATGTTTCAATATTTGACCTGTTGTAAACATATTACAACTAATTTGTATAAAGTTTTATATACTAAAAATCAATATTTTAATTCCTGAAAGAGATAGATCAAGTAACTATAACAATCTTGATGGATAATTTTATTGACTATCTATTGCCAAATTCATCTAATGTCATTAGGCCCCAACTGTTCAAAGATGAGAAATTTACTATGACAATTCCACCTATTGCAGAACATGGTTTTTCAGCGTTAATACAAATTTTTAATAATAATAATAATGAGAATGAAAGAATTATTAATGACCATAATAATAGCAAAAAAAATAATGATACTGTTTTTCTTTTTGATACCGGAGTAAGTGAGAAAGGAGTCATTCATAATGCTAAAGCATTAGGAATAAATTTAGTTGATATTGACACAATCATACTAAGTCATGGTCATTTCGATCATTTTAGTGGAATTTATAATATTCTAAAAGAAATAAGACTTTCAAGTTCAAAAATTATAGATATTTATGTACATCCAGATGCTTTTTTGAAGAGATGGGAAATTCATAGTAATGGAAAAAAAGCGAAGATGCCATTTTTGGAACAAAAAAAATTAGAGACGTATGGGATTAATTTACATAAAAATAATGATCATGTTTTTCTTCCTAATAAATATGACAAAGATTTGTTGATCACAGGTAGAATTCCTAGAGAAACAAGTTTTGAAAAAGGATACCCTGTTCAATACAAAGAAGATCAATGTTGTAATAAAAAACTTATTCCGGATCCTATGGTCGATGATGACCAAGCAGTAATAATAAATGTTAAAGGAAAAGGATTGATTATCTTAACAGGATGTGGCCACTCGGGTATTATTAATACGATAAGACATGCAAAAAAATTGACGGGTATTGACAAAATTTATACAGTATTAGGAGGTTTTCACCTTCCAGCTGATGGAAATATTTATGAACAAGCTATAGAACCTACGTTAATGGAAATTAAAGAAAATAATCCAAGATATGTTATACCTTGCCATTGTACTGGATGGAAGGCAACAAACAAGATAATAGACATTATGCCGGAGAAATTTATTCAATCAAGTGTAGGCACAATTTTTACTTTCTAGTAATCAAGAATATGATATTCATAATTGGATTAATACTTGATTCAATGTTTTTATTGAATCTATTTGTAACCATTCAAATTACCATTGAACTCAAATTAATAACATTTACTTAAAATACGATTACATTAATAATATTGTTAAGTAACAAAGACATTATTTTAAGTTTTGATTATGAATTAATTTCTGATTTGAATTATACAGTATAGAGAAAATGTGATGCGGAATATCATTTCTTGAAAATATATTTAATTTTGATATAAAGGATCCAATACCTCTAAAATTATTTATTAATAGTTACGCTCACATCAACATTAAATGTACTCATGTAGAATCACATAATTTTCAAATAACCGATAAAATTCAAAATATCATAGAAAACTGAAAAAGGAAAATATGGCAGTGTTTTTAAAATATGATATGACATATTTTCAAAGTTCAGTAACAAAGATGAGGGAGATTCAGTTATTTTTTATCCAAAATTATATAATATTAAAACAAATGTTCAAAAAATTATCAGTCTATATGTTGTAGTTAGTCAGATAGATTCAAATTTGAAGATAGTTAAGTTTTAATTTTGTTGTTACTATAAAAATCACTATTCATAGTAAATTTTTACAGTAATATTTAAGCGAAAATAGACATATTGGAAAAAAACATAATAAAATTCCGCCTACAATAACTATTAATTCAAACTATGGTAAATATTTATTAAATGAATTATCAGCAAGTCTGCAATTTTTTTGGCAATCTAATTTTGGAAAAATCATAGGCGGTAATTTTGGAAATTCAATAATTTAGAATACCCTAAATGATTTAGAGTTATCTAAATCTCCAATTATTATTTCTTTATATGGAAAATATTATCCTGAATTGCCACTTGATAAAAGTACAAATAATACATGTGAAAATAAAAAATTTTGGTTGTTGAGACAAACTCCAGTAATAGAAGGATAATGATTCTAAAATTAATAGTATTGCAAATTATTAAACATATTTTATCTTAATCTATTTATAAAAAATATTATATTTCACTAATTCAATAAAATAGTTTTTTAATTAATATTAGCCATATATTGTTACTTTTTTGTTGTTCTATTCCTAAAATATTATTAATACGTAAACCATCATATTGATTCACCAGTATGTATGCTATTAGATCGGATTCCAAATCTTTCTTCAACAAGCCTCTTTTTTTTTGCAAATCCAAGTACGCAATAATTATTCCAATCACTTTTTTTCTATTTTTAATTAACAAACTCTTGAGTTTTTTATTACGCGAAGATTCAGACAATATTTCGAAAAAAACTTTATTATCTGGATGTTCGAATGTATTATAAAAATTTTCAATACTATGTATTAAATCCTCTTTGTTATCAAAATGTTCTACGAAATGATTTTGAAGTTTTTCTATATTTCGTTCTGAAATTGCAGTAAACAAGTCTTCTTTACTTTTAAAATATAGATATAAGGTACCTTTCGCAACATCAGCAGAGATTGCGACATCATCCATTCGTGTTTTATCATAACCATATTTTGAAAAACTTTTCGAAGCTATATCAATTATTTTCTCTCTTAAATTTTTTCTATGCATTTCTGTCACCTTAGGACACATATTAGATTCTTCTGTTGTTTATGAGGAAGTTATTTATATTCCTATTAGTAAGATTATTTGCAAATTCAATTTTTTTAAGATCATTAATTTTAGATATTATAAGATTAGAAATGAAAATTCCTATTATGCCCATAAAAGAACCAGATATTATAGAAATAACAGATGTAATTGGCAACGTTGACAAGAAATTATAATATAATTCTGAAATGGCTAAACCTGATTCGCTATTAATTAGAGTTGCCATGTTCATAGGTTCAGAATATATCCATACTATCTTAGGAAAATTAAAGAAATAAAAATTAGAGCCAATAATAATTCCAATTAAAAGCATAGTCAAAGTTCTTTTTTCGATATTGAATTTAGAATTATTATAAATACGAAAAACAATATCAGCAAATAAAACAGGTATTAATCCTACAGGTAAATACCACCATATAGTTGGAGTTAAAATATTACCGGTAGGGAGAAAATTAGTTGAAATATTAATAATTATTACAATGGTTGCTATCATTGAGCCAGTACCAAATAGTCCAATAACTTTTGATGAAGTAAAGTAAATAATTGAAAAAATCATAGGAATGGTAATAGTGGCAATTATAGCAGCAATATCAGAATTTATATTAAAATTGAAATTCTCGCCATTAGAAAATGGTAAAGTAAATAAGAAGACATATCCCATGGATGATAACAACAACGCAGAAAACGAACAAATTAAAACCATTTTTCTTATTATTTCAAGTCTTCGAACACAGCTAATAGACACTAATCCAATTGTAACACTAATAGAATTAATGAACATTCCAGTAACCAATAAGAAATGAGTTGGACTTAAAAGACCATCTACACCAAAAGCTTCATGCCAGAAATAATCAGAAGGACCTGAAATAATACAAAGTACTGAACCTATAACAAGTAGTTTCAAATAAATCAAGAAAATTTTATTTTTCTTGATAAAAGGATTTTTTAGATAATAAACAATTGAAAATATCGTTGTTAGAATTAACAACCCTATTCCAAAATATAATAATGCATGTGAAGATGTAAAAAATGTTTCTGGTTCATTCATTAAATGTGAGGTTATATCCCAATTACCTCCAGCAGTTTGTAGAATTGAACCAATTGTTCCCAAAGTTAAGATTATCACAAATATTGTTTGGTTATTGAAAATACTTTTCATCATTCGAACCATGGTTTCCATATAAAAAATAATACACTACTTACATATATTGTTAACTGACCGGTCAGTCATTATAAATTAAATTTATTTAATAAATACTAACAAAAATAGAATTTCTTTCAATTTATATAATTGTCAATTTATTATTAAACTAAAATTTTTCAAAATTAATAAGAATAAATTCAATCAGGGTCAACAAGAAATAATTCAGATATTTTTATTACATCACGCTATCAGTATTCTAAGATTAAATAATTAAATAATTTGAGATTAAGTGATTTATTCAATAATCTTAATATAACTTATAGTTAAGACTGTAAAAGTGGTTAAAAAAAAATCCATATCAGATGAATTTTCAAATCCATTAAATT
>JBNAIF010000066.1:0-3784 GCA_050043595.1 Nitrososphaeraceae archaeon
TTTTAGACAATTTATTCAAATCATTTCTTTTTATATCTTTTAACATATTACTTAATCTAGGCATATTATATAAAAAAATTTTGTACTAATTTCTCGATTCAATTCACAAAATTTTCGGTATCGAAAAATTGATAATAATAGAAATAAAGAAATAAGTTATATTGGTGTTAGCCAACAAGTAGATCACCAAAAATATTAATAATATAAAATTATTAATTTACCTATGACGAATAGAAAAAAGAAAATTGAATTAGTTTTCCCCCAAATTGAAATAAAAGAAGAAAAAAATAGTAAATTTATTTCTGATGAGCATGGCCAAAAAATAATAAATCAATTTGCAGCTAACATAGATGATATTGCCAGTTGGTTTAATCAATATGATATAGGATCTATAGAATTATGGATAAGTGGGGGTATAGAAACTGACGGATTGTTAAGATTAGCCTTAAGTGCAAAAGGAGAAGGGGGTATGAAGATAACATTAAAACCAAAAAATATCAAGTAATACGAATAATTAGTGTCGAATGATCATTAGATTTTCTTGATGATAAGAAATTAATTAATATTAAAAGTAAAAATTTTGTCTTATAGATTTATTATATTTCAAATTTTGGACATTATGGATCAGGAATTTGTTCAAGTTTATTGATAAACATATCATTGTCTATGTATAAAAAGGAAATCTTCATCAGAATAATTGTCTAAAATTAGTGACCGTCATCGTTGTATACTTGACCCCTTTGTATAGGTTGTTGTTGAAGTTCATAGCCAAAATTTTGAAGTGAAGAACTTTTTATATCATCACTATAAAAAAAGATAGTTGTTTCTAACAACATGAAAAACATAGAGTCTTTAACCTGTTTCAGCTATTTCAATTTTTACTTGGTTTGATAGTTGTAAACCATTTTTATAGACAAAATCAGATTATATTAAAATTTATTCGTCTAATTTTTCGATGTCGAAAAAATAGTAATTTGTAACGAGGAATTATTTTTTATAAATCCAATTTATAACTTTTTGTATTTGAACCAAGATAAATAATCTTAAAGTTGTTAATGTAAGGGATGCAGATACTATAGATGTAGAATTAAATGGAAAAAAAGAAGTATTACGTCTTATTTGTGTCGATTGAATGTATAACATAAATATTTTTAATATTATTATTAATTATGGTCAAATATAAAAAACCACTTACTTTTGATTTGCTTAAACGATTAAAATATATATCACCAAAAGAAAAACATCCATCGAATGTTACATTAAATATGAGATATTTGAATTTATACGAAGTGACCACAACTTCACCTACAAAAATAAAAGATATGGAAAATAATTTTAAGGTTAATGTTACTATTCCGGGTAAATTTCTAGGCAAGCGCACAAAGATACAAGATGTTCCAATAAGAACTCCAATAAAAAACAATATTAATATCAGCGAAAATTTACAATTATGTTCAAGGCCAAAATATACAAATGTTAAATTTTTACCTAACAAGATTGAATTAAGACTAAATGAACATAGAAAACCTCCATCGGGTTTTGATTATAAATACAAGGATGAGTATTTAGATGTTCCAAACTTTGTTTTTCCACCTGATGACCGCCATATTTACAATGACACAGATTTCCTATGGTGAATCATAGGTCGTGTAGATATGCCATTGGGATATTGTACTGGATGTACAATTGGTTCTAGATTATTACTTGCATCTAGTCATTGTATACAATGGAATGAAAATAATGCTGGATAGGTACGTTTTCGTCCTGCATATTATAATGGCAGTGCGCCACTTGGTGAAGCATGGTAAACAAATATTATTTATTGATCCTAGGTTTTTGGTGGGGATGGAGTAAGCGATCAAGAAACTGCATTTGACTATGTAGTATGTGTATTAGATACAAGAATAGGAGATATAACGGGTTATCCTGGCTATCGTACATATGATTCAGATTGGAATGGAGAAAGTTATTAGCAGTATATGTGATATACTTCTGACTTTAGTGGTTGAGAACGTCCATCATTTCAAGGAGATTGCATAATTTCGTCCGTACAAAATAAAAATTCTTCGGGTCAAGAAGGTTATGTATCAGGTCATTTTAATGATGTTATTGGAGGACATTCAGGTGGGCCCATATGTGGATGGTCGGAAAATGAAGAATGGCTTAGAGTTGTTGGAACTCATAGTAATAGTCCTGTAAAGCCCTGAAAGGATACTTTTGGAGATGATGAATTTGGCGGAGGGTTGGCACTCTCGTCATTAATTTCATATGCAAGATCTAATTTTCCATAATTTTTTGAATATGTGTATAAAATTCAAATGATTCAACAATTTAGGCAGCATTAGAAATGAAGTATCTGGTCAGTCTGAAGTAGTACCACTAGTGGTGCGAAGATAATTCCACTGTTATAATATCATATACGTTCTTAAAATAATATTTCATAAAGTACATGTATAAAGATTATTGTACAGTAGATATTCAAATCGAAGGTACCAAAAAAAAGTTTGCTAACTACTTCAATAAAAGAATTGATTCAAAAAGAGTAAAACATATTCTCAATAACTAAAATAATTGGAATATAATAGTACAATATGAATCAATATTTGTTTATGATTATATCTTTGAGACAGAATTGATTTATGCAAATAAAATACCAATAGTTACAGTTTCCGGTTATCGTAAAAAAAATAATAGTATTTGGTTCTTTATCTATTTATACTAAACAATTATTAGTACAATATAATAAATTTAACAGTAGTACACTTGATTATCTAAAACAAATACAAAAAAGATTTGATTTCAAATGCTTAGTATTTGTAGATAGAGTAACATCATATTTTTTTAAAATAGCTAAAAAATATCTTGAAAATAAAGATAAACTAAAACTAGAGTATCTTTATGTTGTCTCTCCAGAATTTAATGCAGTTGAAGAATGTGGGAGACAAAGAAAGTACAATATACTTTCTTGTTGCTAAAAATAAGTGATTCTCGAAAATACACAATTTCTAGTTACTACAGAACTAGAAAGTTTAATTTTGATATTATAAAGTATCTTTCAAAATATGCAAATTAATGTTATTCATTATATTTTAAAATTAAAATAAAAAATATATCATATTACTACTTTTTATATGGTCATTTAAAATAAATATATGGAATTTATAGTTATCCTAACTGCCTGTTCTTGCTCTATCCTGTTCCAAAAATTCTCGTTATAACAATCCGTTTAATCAAGTTACGGTAACATAAAGTGAATATGCTTCATTACCCATTCTATAGTTATTTCGAGCTTCATGTGTTTCTGCTTATAGTTGACAGCTAAATTTGTGTTGATTCAATTAATATATTATTTAACCAATTATGTAGTGATTATATGATTTAATTTTTTAGATTGGATACAATACTTCTAACTTAACTAGTGATTTCTCATAATCGAAGTTAATTTATAACAGAAATTATCTTTGGGTAGATGGTTTTATCGCCTAAGAAATAGCATTAATAATTGCAATGACTTGTGTATTATCAGTCTCTTGCAATGTAACTTTTAATTGTTTGCGTTCTCCGATCTAGAAGACATTTCAAAAAGAAAAGATGACAATATATAAAATTATTGAATGATTTTTTCGACATCGAAAGTTTTGGCCAATTTATTTTAATATATCAGAAGTTGAAGACATTTATGAAAAAAGAATCAGAAGCGATCATTCCTTTAAAGGATACACGCGGTACCAGAGTATGTGTAATTAAAGGTACAAGGATTTTATTAAAAGATGGGACAGAAAAA
>JBNAIF010000067.1:0-4398 GCA_050043595.1 Nitrososphaeraceae archaeon
AATTAATTCAGTATTGGAATATATTGCTACTCTCTAAATCTACTTTGTTCCACTATTCATAAAATATTGTTATTGCTCTTTCTATAAAGATAACGGGTTTCATATATGTTGCATTTTTGTTTGTGGTTTCATAGTTATTCCAGCGAATTTGGCAATTGAGGTAATCACTAACGAATTCAATCATTAGTGCTGTTATCACATCATCAAACCGCATTCATTGATCTCCAAATTAATATTTATTGCTTTTCTTTGGATAAAGATATTACTATTTCATACGTTGTGTGGGTTTTCAATTGTAATTGCCAATCATCTATTAAAAAGGAGATTTGAGTATCCTCACACCTAGGACAAATATATCAATTTTCATTTTTGAGATTAAATATTATTCTGACACCAGAACAATTTATTTTATCTCAATAAGAAACATTTTTATTTTCTGGATTTACTCATTATGACATAATACCAACCCATCTTTCATTACGATCTCCATATGACAGAAGTAAAAAATGATGAAAATAATGATTCTTATTTATCTTTTGATAATCCTTTTTTTAGGATTTGTCATTATGTTACTATATATCAATAACAACAACTTAACTCTAAAGTATATAGACTATTAAATTTATAATAATTGAATTTATTACCGTCTAGTCTACAGTTTTTGGATTTCACTATTCTCATTTTTTTATTACTTAATTTAAATAAATCTATTACTAGATATTACTACTCGTCAATAAATTGACAATATAATAAAAAAGTTTTTTAATGACATTTATTAAAATAATGAACTTGAAATATTATATTTCAATTAAATTGATTAACATAGTTAATCAACATTTATAATTAGTTTATATAAGTTCATTATTATTATGAAACGTACTATATCAAACAATAATCAAGAAAAATCAATAAAAATAATAAATAAAACTCGATCAGTTCTATTTCCAGTAATGATGGTACTTATTACTGGTACATTAATGACTGTAATTGCGACAACGGAATCAAAAGTTTTTGCACAAGAAGAGACTACCAATACAACTATGATGAGAGATAATTTTACAAAGAATTTTAATGACTCTCTTATACAAAATACAACACTATCAGTATTTGCACAAGAAGATACCTTACTACCGTCAATGCAATCACTAACACTAATGCAAATAAATAATATTATTGATATTAGTGCGGGTAATGATACTAAAAATTATGATGATAAGATAATCACGCAACAATCATCAACATTAACACAGAATATACAATTACAATTTGAACCAGAATCAAACGATGGTA
Source organism: Nitrososphaeraceae archaeon (assembly GCA_050043595.1). GTDB lineage: Archaea > Thermoproteota > Nitrososphaeria > Nitrososphaerales > Nitrososphaeraceae > TH1177. The sequence goes on from JBNAIF010000067.1 coordinate 1,291, forward strand.
ATTCCTTGGAAGAAACAAGCTAGTCTGACAACTCCTGTAATATTTTCATCTTTTTGTACCAGTTAACCTGCTACAATTAACAATGTTCTACAATCTTTATTATTTTATAAAAAGTAATTATCTTATGCATATGATACTACTTAAATATCAAGCTACACTCAAGCAATAGTTGGTAGATTTTATCTTCTTGTGATATCGATACAGACATAGCAACCATTGCTGTAAAATTATTTTAGTGGTAAATAAAAATAATTACATTTACACTCTATATTAATCCTATAGTGATAATGAATATACCAATACCAAATACCACAATACGTTAGTCAGTAGTAATGGTTGTAATTGTCGCCATAGTTATACACAGGGCAACAACCATTACTTTTCTGCCAATTCCTTTTATTAGGCGGATTTACTAGCTTGTATAATTTTTCCTATAGAAAATTTACAACCAGTATGCATTTTGCTTTTCCAAAAGTAATCCATCAACTGAATCTGTATTGTCAGACATATTTTCTAACATGAATACAATATTTTTTCCACAAATATAATTAAAAATAAATATATTCTCTTAAGTTAAAGAAAACCTGTAATTAAAATATAAAAAATCTCCTAAAATTAAGCATAGAACATAATAAATATACCATATTGATAATTTTATTCTTAACTTAACAGAACCTGAACAAAGAATAAAACTATTGTTCTTTGTTTCAAATTATAATTAATCTGCACTATTACGTACAAAAATAAATATTTTATTAAAGTCAAATAATAAAAATGGGTACAAAAAATAAATGATAGCAATAGACTTATAAATTGATTTGTAGATATTTTATTCACTCTTTTATCTTCGTTAATAATGGTAATTGTAACATGTCAAAATAATACAAACATTACTATTTTAATCTGTGTTTTATTCATTCGACGAATGCTCTATAAACTTTAATTATTTGTTTTCAATATACTATACTTACCTAGTCAACATTATTAGTACCGGTAATGGTTGTGAATATTCGTGCGACATATTTTTACAACCATTACTGAATTACTGAATTTATATGTCTATTTTCTAGGTACTTGTATATTATGTTAATAATACTTAATATTCTACACATTTATCATAATATTGCTAACTTAGAATAACTTGCATAGTCATCCAGACCAAAAATAATATCTATCGTCATATTTTTGGTTAGTCTCAATTCTAGACTATGCAAGACATTTAATTCATTCGACGAATGCTCCACAAGCCTTTTAGATATTTTAGACTCATTCATTATGGAAAGCATATAGTTGTATTTCATATAGTCAATTGCTACTATGGTTATAGCAACCAAGACCAACAACAAGTAATTTCATTGGACCGAGAAATCGGTCCATATTGTAAGTAAAATGATACCTCGAATGTTAAATCGGTTTTCTGTTATCTAAATTAATATCATCATTCCAAAGAAAGAGGAAATTTAAATTGTAATAAACATGATAAAAGAAAAATAACGAATAATGTTGATAGACAAGAATTTAAACCAGAAACTTGTGCAGAACGTGACTCTAAATGCTGTTATTCAAGGTGGTCAATGCACTATCTGCATTGATTGTGGTTGTTCTAGTTTTGTTGCAGTATTAAACTTATTTATTCGATTTTTTTTCTTGATCTGTATTCTGTGTTGACGTGTTTTCAATTCAAAAATTGAGATTTCAGGTTAGACAAAATAATGAGATAATGAATATTTCGAAGTGAGATGATAATTTCTGCAAGAACTATTCCATAAATAATAATAAAAATTGATGGAAATACAAGTGCTGACATTAATATCTTTAGATATTTATTCATTATTTTTGTTAGTTTAACAAAGTATTGTATGTATATTCCTAAAATAAATTGCACAATTCCTACGAGAAAAGATACTACAGTCATTAGATTTTGTATAATTGGAGTAACACTTCGTACATCTGTGATTTCACCAAATACCTTGAAATTAGGAATATTAAATAGCGTAAAAAATAACATTAATGGCGTTAGAATCACTATGAAATTCATCTCATAATTTTAACTCTAAATATATCTATTTAAATCACAAAATCTATACATAACAAAGACGACTTTCAAAAACTAAGGAATAACATTTGATTGATTATTATTATAAAAATACTTTTATTTATTCTAAGAGAAAAATATTGTTAAAAATCATAATATTGACTCTGAACTAGAAATACATCTACATAATCTTATTTTATTTTTTACTAGTTGATTTTTGATATTTCTTCTTTTTCTTATGATTTCTATGATCTTTTATTTTTATAATTGTAATTATTGTAGCAATGATTCCAAATACTACACCAACATATGTTTCAAGAGGTTCTGGAAAAAAATCTAAAGATTCCACACTCATTATTTATAATTTCTTTTAGCAAATATTTATGTTGCAACATCCAAATTATATTCTAAAAACATTTTAATTTGAAAAATATTTGTTGATATCACTTTCTAAATTAAATTTAGATTTTCTTACATTTTTGTTCTCTATGTTTAATTGCTTACAAATCATATCATGTTCTTCATAATAAAAAACAAACTTTAACCATTTTTTCATAGTTTTTTACAATGGGATCTCTGATTTTGTTTATACACGAGAAAATATTATATATTCAAATATGCCTATTCTTTGTTATTAACCATGCATAGTCTGATTCGATATCTAAAATTAATTCACTGATTATTCTCGATTTAAATTATATGTCTAACAAAACAATATTGTTTTTAGATAAACTAGATAGAATTGTTAATGCTGAAAGTAATTCTAATTTCATATTTAATTGGTCTACAAGAGAAGATAGTTTTACAATAAATACTATACTGTTTTAGTAATTAAAGAGTAAAAATGATAGCAACAAAATGTTACAATAGTTGAATTGTAAAGTCTAATTTACGATTCTGATAACAAGGTATTAAAATATATTGTAACTCCAGCAATGCAACATCTATTGAATTACCAATTGAATTCGCACAGGATATACTAAATATAGACACTAGTACTGTTGTATTTGGATCTAGATCTTCTTAATAACACAATTGTCTTAATTTTATTTGGATATGAAATATGTTCATGA
>JBNAIF010000068.1:0-6431 GCA_050043595.1 Nitrososphaeraceae archaeon
AATGACAATCATAATTTTATTCTTGGTAGCGTAAATGGTCAAATTGTTAATCTAGAAACTATTTCAGATAATATTGCTGCAAAATATACGGTGGTACTATTAAAGAAGACAATTTTGATCAATCATTAAAAAATACGTCTACTGTAGATTGATTTAATTATCTGAAAAAAAGATATTGAACCCACTTACAAAGATCTGACCCATGTTAACTTTATAACATCTGTATCCTTGGTAACATATTTAATATACTTTTTAAAATAGTGAACCCATATCATAAATAGGATCAAGCAGATATGAATCCTAAAATAAAATTATTTTTCGGTACCGAAAATATTTAATTATGCAATAGATCATCTTCAAATCATTAAGTTAATTTCGAAAAGTTTTAAAATATAGTTTTATTTGTTAAAAAAGATGAATTTATCTTAACACTATTTTATTATTGGTAAAAAAATTTCAAATATTATTTTATCAATGTTATGATGTGTTTACTATTGTAGTAGATAATTTTTTAGATAATCTAGAATCTAAAGCAACCCTTGATTTGAAGATGAAACTGAAAAAATACTCCAAAAATAGGAATACAAGATTATCTTAATATAATAATATAGTTTATAAGAACTATTAATTAGTGAAATTAGTTAATTAGCATGGAATAATTTTGGCTGCGACAATATGAAAATCTTCTAGTATCTTACATTATTATAGGTTGGCTAGGTCCAAAATTAACATACTATCTAAGAGAGTGAGGCTCTGATTGAACCAATATCAGAACGGATATACTATTGCCTTATAAAGAAACCGAATGTAGGTATATGGGTATTTATGCCAAGGACCTAGTTTTTAACATTTGAGACATAAAATCGTTCTTGGTTTTCATCATATTCAAGATCTGCAATTCTAATCACTTTGTAATTATTTTCGTGTAAATATTCCATCTCCATTTCAAATAGTTTTCGCGATGTATCAAAGTCTTTATTTGTGTCTATTCGATGATATGTGACTATTGGAATGGCATTTATCTCTCCATTCTTATTAAACTCTGTCTGTCTTTCCAATATTTTTACAAATTTCTTAAACACCGCATTATTGACCTTCTTACCATGAGGATCCTCATTCTTTTTTAGAAATTTATTTTCATAGATTTTATCATGTTCTCTATCATGTGACCATTCCTTCATCGCATATCTGCTTGTAGGTTTTGGTTCTCCATCATAAAAGTATGGGTTACAATTAGTAATACCTTGATAATTATTCTTACCATAACCAAAATTTTCCCATCCATCACAATTAAGGAACATATATTTAGCATGACCAAAAAATGCAAAATCAAAATATCTGCTGATAATATCTATTATTTTAGGATCGTCTCCTCCCTTATTGAATGGAGCTTGGAATGCCGTTGGATTGAACCCTTTTTCTTGTAAGCATTTTTTTCCATCTCTAACTACGGATTCAATTTTCTTGTATGATTTGAGATCAACTAGTTTTTTATGTTCTGCGCCATGAGATTGAATATCATGTCCATCAAGATGTAATTGTCTTAATTGGTCCCAATTAAGGCCATTATCAAGTTCAGCACGGCTACAAGTTATAAATATAGTTGCTTTAAAATCATATTTATCTAGAATTGGTTTTGCTTTAGTAAATGTTGTTTTGTATCCTCTGTCAAATACTAATATGACATATTTATCATCTTCTTTACTGTTTGTATCATTATTTTTTTCTTTCTTTTGTTCTTGAGCATTTGCTACTTGTATACCATCAAAATCTATGGTAGGACTATGTTTTTTATTATCATATGCATAAAAATAATGATAGAGACTATCTTGGTGATAAAAAATATCTTTATCAATTGTATTAATATTTAACATGCTGTCATTGCCATCAGCAAAATCTTGTATATCTTCAAGTTCTAAAGTTAAAATTCGTAGATTATTTTTATTATTATTGTTTATTTCTAAATATCCCATGAGAAAAAAGGAAAGAGCTATAACGAATAATAATGATGAGTGAATATACATGACAGGATTAACTTTATGATTTCCTCTTTTCACGGTTATAAATAATTTGGTCATATTTTATAATGATTTGAAATCAATATTTTTAGAAAATGTTATATTCTTTTTTTACAAATTTTAAACTAGTTGATTTCCTTAAAAAATTTTAAAGATTAAAATAAAATGGTTAAAATAAATAGATACATAAATGACAAGTGTTTTTCCTATTTATCTACTTTCTATGCTAAATTTGAAATCGACAACTTTTGTACTATTCTCTATATTTGGTTTATACTTGACATTGACAGCTATAGCATACAACAACAATAACAACAACTACGATGAATCTATTATTAATTCTGTATATGCTCGACCAAAGGTTGCAGATGATGGACCAACCCTAAAAGATCCTAGTCTCATTGTTCAGCAAGTTTTCCATGGATTAAGATCACCTACTGCCATGGCTTTCTTAGGACCAGATGATATTTTGGTTTTGGAGAAAGGTAAGGGAAATGTCCAGCGCATCATAAACGGAGAAATATTGTCAGAGCCTCTTCTCCAGGTCGATGTAACATCTAAAGACGAGAGAGGTCTGTTAGGAATAGCTGTTGTTTCTGAATATAAAGAAGAACAGAGGAGAGAACATATAAGGGATATTAATAAGACAACAATTCAAACAAATGCTGATTCTGGATTCTCCTCATCAACATCGTCTTCTTCATCTTCTGCATCATTATACCCTTCATCCTTTCCTACCTACGTCTTTCTCTTTTTTACCGAAGCCGGATCATCTAAAGATGATGATCCAGCAGGAAATCGTGTCTACAAGTATGAACTAATAGACAACAATACTAAATTAGTAAATTCTACTCTTCTACTAGACTTGCCTGCTACACCTGATGATTCTCATGTTGGTGGTGTTCTCCAGATTGGTCCTGATAATAACCTATATCTCACTGTTGGTGACCAAAGACCAACTGCATTTGATAGAACAGATGATCCTGATTCTCAAACCAAGGCTCAAAATTATTTAGACGGGTTAGAACCTGATGGACGAGCAGGTATCTTGAGAATCACTCAAGATGGTGAAGCAGTACTAACTCCCAACGGTCAAACCATTTTCGGAAATAAACATCCACTAGACAAATATTATGCATATGGAGTAAAGAATAGTTTTGGGTTTGATTTCGATCCAGTAACAGGAAAAATGTGGAATACAGAGAATGGTCCTACTTTTGGTGATGAAATAAATTTGGTAGAACCAGGATTTAATAGTGGATGGGCATCTATTCAAGGATTCTGGACCTTAAATGATAAACATAAAAAATTAGAGAAAGTGATTGATCTTTCTACTACTCCAAATAAGAATGAATTTGATGAACAAGATGAGGATTATAATTTGGTAGAATTTGATGGAAAAGGAAAATATAGCCATCCTGAATTTGTTTGGGATGTTGCACCTACAGCTCTTTCCTTTTTTGATTCTGATAAATTAGGATCACAGTATAAAAACGATATATTTGTAGGTGATGCCAAGTATGGTAATATTTACCACTTTGAATTAAATGAAGATAGAACAGAGTTACAACTAGAAGGACCTCTTAAAGATAAAGCAGGGAGCATTGAAGAGATGGAACAACAGGTGGTATTTGGAAGTGGATTTGGGGTTATTACTGATATTGAAGTAGGACCAGATGGTTATCTGTATGTTCTTACCTTTGATAAAGAAAATGGAACTATTTATAAAATAATACCTGCTACAAATAGTTGGAAGAAATAGATATATTGAATTGATGAAAAATATCCTCATAATTAACACATATTATATTGATAAATTTTTTTTTACAAGTCAAGCAACGTCTGTTAGTATATATACTAAAAAAGATGATAGTAGTGAGAATTTATATTGACTTTTTTTTTATCTTTATTCAGATCAAAGATAATACTTACTGGCTCTTCTATCTTTCTTGTCGTTATTTATTCCTTAATCATCATGATTACACCACCAATACTATCACTGCAAACCGAAAATAGTGAAAATGCTCTAAAGTCTATTTATTTACCTATGTCTGCTATTACACCAACATATTTTATTTTACCTCCAGCATCTGCATCATCTGATTTTAATTTTGCTGCTGTTGGAGATTGGGGATGTACGCCAGATACAGAAAAGACTATAAAAAATATTAATAGTAGTTCTCCAGAAATTATTTTAGCACTTGGAGATTTATCATACAACGATAATTCTGCTAAATGTTGGCTTGATATAATTGATCCCATGGCAGATAAGACCTTCATTGCATTTGGGAATCATGAAAGTGATTCTTCGCAAAAACTTAAAGATTATATGAATTATTTTAAATTGGACAAACAATATTATTCTTTTGACTATAATAATGTCCATTTTATGGTAATGTCAACTGAACTTCCATATGAAGAAAGTTCTAAGCAATACATCTTTGTAAACAACGATCTATCAAATGCATCATTAGATCCTGATATAAAATGGATTGTAGTATTACACCATAACATGCAGTATACTTCAGAAACAAACAGCGGAAAAGGCAACAGAGCAGACAAGGAATTAAGATCGCTTTACCATCCGTTGTTCTCTCAATATGATGTTGATCTTGTACTACAGGCACATAATCACAATTATCAAAGATCATACCCAATCGAATTTAACAATGATAAACCAAAAAAGCCTATAATAACAAATAAAGAGAATAACAATAACTACTATCAAAAACCCACAGGAATTGTATTTGCTACAGTAGGAACAGGAGGGGTAAGTATATATGATTTTAAATCACAAGCTCAATTTATATCGAATCAATATGCGGGTTTTGGATATTTGAATATAGAGATTAAAGATAACGGAAATACCCTTTATGGTACTTTTTATGCAAATGATGGAACAATAAAAGATGAATTTACTATTAATAAATGATATAATAATTGTATGTAGAACTTAATGGTAGCATTGATATAAAATGTAATGGATTAACTATAAAAATAACTTTGATTTCAGCTTGCCGGCTACATCTATCATCTTCATAAGGTAGTAATATTACCGCTCAGATATCGGTTCAATCAGAACCTAACCATAATACTGAGTATGTTAACTTTGAACCTAGCATAATTGTAAATATTTTCGACGTCTCAAATTTTCATTAAAATGAAATAATATATGACTTATTAATTATTAAAATGTTGCCAGATCATCTCAAATAGGTTCAATATTCATTTTCAGCAAACTTGTGGGATTTGAATCCTGTTAAGTTAGACTAGTTAATTTGTAAATGGAATGTATCAAAGCATGTTAAAATTTCGAGTTAAAATAACTTAATAATTGTATAACTTTATTTTAAACATGACAAAAACGTTCGTGTTCTAACGTAAGTGTTGATTGTGGGTGGACTATTTCTACAAATTCTGAAGAAGAAATTATGAAAAAATAAAAGAACATACATCCAAGGATCATGGAATGACAGAGATCCCGTCAGACATGGTAAATAAAGTAAAAAATTCAATTCAAGATCAATAAATTTTTTATTTTTTTAGATTATCATATAGATTAATTTAGTTCATCAAATAAAGTATTAGATTATTAATTTAATGTTGATTGCCTCATATAAGAAAATAATCGAAGAAAAAATATTCGAATTTATTTGCTGTTGTAATTTTATATTACTATCAACTATTTGAACAAGAATTCTAGGAAGAATATATTAAATTGTATAGTATAAAATAAGAACAGAAATGGTTGTTAATGTCCGTTTGCATACCTAACCAATAAGATAAGTGTAACAACCATTAATGAAAGATGATTCAGGGTATCTCATATACCCAAGATAATTGCCATCAACAAAATAACAAGTATTGTAGAACTTTGCTAATTGCAATAAATTAATTTAAAAAATGAAAAATTAATAGTGGTTGTCAGACTAGTATGCATCTTAAGTAATTACCATCGTCTGGTTCTGTTTCGAATTGTAATAATTCTATATTCTGTGTTAATGTTTCTGTTGATGATCGCTCTTCAGTAGTAACTTCATTATCATTACTATTGGCTGTGTCATAATCAACTATAGCAGAACTACTATCATTCTTTAGTTCTGGTAATGTTTGTGATTGCATTGGAGGCGATAGCAGGGTATTGTCTTGCGCAAATGCCAATATTGTTGCATAATTAAATTCAATGATTTTTTAAATAAAATAATGTAGAACTGTAATTTATGAATAAAAAATACATATTATATATACTGACAATTCCAGATAAATTATATTAATCATATTAAATACAATTATTTAATTATGTAATTTTTTTAAGAGTAGTAATATCGAAACATTAAAACAATTGTATCACATTATTTAAGTTTAAGTATGTAATAATATCTTTATGTTTTTACAAGATGATCAAAATCAATT
>JBNAIF010000069.1:0-5445 GCA_050043595.1 Nitrososphaeraceae archaeon
AGATCCATTATATGCATCTGCAGGACCATCAAAATAATATTTAACTCCATCGATGTCAACTTCAATACCATGAACAAATTTTATTGGATCTTTATAATCATAAGTTAGTGGTGTATTATTTATTGACGTTTTTGAAGATTCATTATTTCCATTTTGAGCATATACATTATTATTTATGTTTCCTATAACGCCAATAGAAATAACTATTGCTGCCAATATTGGCATAATAATAGAAATTTGTTTCATAGTTTACTAATACTAGATTTATTTAATAAATATTTTTTTATAAATTCAATAAAATACTTTTGTTTTATTTCCCGATTGAGCTATTACAACATTTATCTAATAAAAAAAGAGTTAACTAATTATTACATTTGCCAATTTTGTATACATAGTCAGTTTATAAAATAAGTTTTGTTATGCCTTTTACTATTATTAACATAAATTTGATTATATGTTAACATTATTAATTATAGAAATACATACAAAAATCATTTTTAATATAATACTTTAGATTTTGACGTATATCTATTTATTTTTTTCTTATCTACATTTCCAAATATGATTTTGTTGTGATACTTTTCAATAATATTAATAATAGGTTCATATTATATTATATTTAATTAGTACATGGTAACCCGGTGTTATTTTTGTAAAAAGATAGAAAGTATACCATACAAATGTAGCTATTGTAATAATCAGTTTTGTTATGATCATAGAATTATGTCTAACCATCAATGTCCATTCTATTCAAAAGATGAAAATATTTATTCAAGGTCTACAAAGGAGTCAAGATTACTAAATATTATAAATAACATAAAGATCCAAACGTCAAAAAAAGAGATATTTCATCTTATAATTGCTACTATCTTAGTAACTTTAGTAGGGTTATCATTAAATGGCTATAGATATATTTCTTTTGAATTTTTATTAATCTTTACAAGCGCTTTTCTTATTCATGAATTGGCGCATAAATTTTTAGCACAGTATTATGGAAGTTGGGCAGAATTTCGTTTCCATATTTATGGATTAATTATTACTGCAATATCAGCACTTCCGTTTTTTCCTTTTAAATTTATTGCCCCTGGTGCAGTAGTTATAGGATCAACAAATAGGGATCAATTTGGTAAAATTGCATTAATAGGTCCTCTAACAAATATAATAATGGGTTTTTCTTTTTTACTTGTAATACATTTATTTTCTATAAATAATATTTATTTGTCTATCGGTGCATCATTTAATGCTTGGATAGCCCTTTTTAATTTGCTTCCCTTTGGAGTATTAGATGGACAAAAAATATTTGATTGGAGTAAAAAAAATTGGGTATTAATGATTTTTGTAACATCAATTTTGTTTATTGTTTCTTATTTATAATATAAAGTATAGAAAAAAATCAATCTTGACTTTTTAAATTTGTATTAAATGATTTATATATATTAAAAATAAATTTTTGATTAATTTAAATTAACAATTTTCTCAAAATTTAGTAAGAATAATGTCCTAAAATAATTGAATAGGCAAGTGATTTGAACATAAAAACAATTAATCAATATAACTCTGCTCCAAAACATACGTTCTTATGAATGGTATACTAACTAACTAAATTTCGTTATGTTGTAAATATTTATTGTTCATAACACATTTAGCTTACATATATACAACATCATGACAGTTGATTTCACGTAGACAATTAGATTCTACTTATAGAAAAGAGACAAATGCAAACAGAAAAGAAAGAATACTACTTGTTAAGCGTGTTAAATATTATAAACAAGAAGCAGCAAATAATGCAGAAACAGTTAGGTAAAACAAGAACATTGGCTTACAAATAGTTACATAGATTTGATAAAGATGGATTGGAAGGATTACAAGACCAACCGAGAAGTGGTAGAATACCAGACGTATCCAAAGAAACAATGATAAAAATAAGAAATGAATTGACAGAAAGCAATACTGGATGGGATTTCCGACAAGTAATGGATCTTATCTACAAAAAGACAGGCATAAGATATCATGAAGTTCACATATACAGATTATTACACAAATGGGGATTCAAATCCAAGATACCAAAGAAAAGATTTGTCAATACTGCTTCTGAAAAAGATAAGAAGAGATTCAAAAAAGAGTAAATCATATTATTCTCAGAAATAGAAAGAATGATTGGAACATAATAGTACAGGATGAATCAATATTTGTTTATGACTATATTTTTAAAAGGAAAAAATGGATATCTGTAAATAAAAGACCAGTAGTTACTGTTACTGGTTGTCGTAGAAAAACAATAGTATTTGGATCTCTGTCAATAGATAATAAACAATTATTTGTACAATATGATAAATTCAACAGTAATACATTTGCTGATTATCTAAAACAGATACAAAATAGATTTGGTAAATGCATAGTGTTTGTTGATAGAGCAACTCCACATTGTTCTGCAATTACAAGAAAATATCTTGCAGAAAATACAGATAAGATAAAACTAGAATATCTTCCTGTTGGCTGCCCAGAATTTAATACAGTTAAAGCATGTGGGAGACAAGGCAAGTACAACATATTATCATGTTATTACCCAGCTTTTGATTCTCTAAAAGACTCAATTTCTAGTCACTATAGAACCAGAAAATTTAATCTAGATATTATCAAGTATCTAATGAGAACAATAGAGTAACGAAATTATGTTAGTGAGTATAAAAGCTGACTATGTTCACCTAGTACAATCATTCTTTTCAAATAATACAGGTAAATTTAATGCATTAAAAATAGTACATCTAATAACATTCCCAGATGTTATTGAACAATGTAAAAAAATTAGTACTTTAATAATTTTTAATTTTTTACTTAAATATCATTTTACCATTTGATTATTATGTATATTAATACCATATACACAATAATGTTTATTATTTTTTTATTTATCACTTAATGTTTTTTCATCATTTTTATTACAATCGTAATTTGCCCTAAAATGCGATTTTCCACTATCAGTGACATAAATATAACCTTTGGAATCTATTGCTATATCATGTGGAAGTAAAAATTCATTGTCTTTACATCCAATTGAACCCCACATTGTAATAAAATTTCCATTATTATCAAATTTTTGAATTCTTAAATTTCTTGTATCGACTACATATACATCACCTTCTGAATCAACTACTATACCATGATTTTCAATAAATTGACCAATATCACTTCCTTTGCTTCCCCACATTTTTGTAAATTTTCCATTATTATCAAAAACTGATATTCTAGAATTTTCTCTTCCATCAGTAACATAAACTGCATCTTTTGAATCAACTGTTATATCATGTTGATGAACAAATTGCCCCTCATTAGTTCCTTTTGTCCCCCACATATTAATAAATTTACCACTTGAATCAAATTTTTGTACTCTTGGAAGCGCCTGATCCGCAACATAAACATTATCACTTGAATCTATGGCGATTCCCCATGGTTTCTTAAATTCACCTTCATTGACACCTTTCTTTCCCCACATTGTAATAAAATTTCCATTATTATCAAATTTTTGAATATTTTTTCCAGAATATTCAGCAACATAAACATTATTTAATGAGTCTACGGCCATACTTTCAGGCTGTAAAAATTCTCCTGGTCCTTTACCTTTTGTACCCCATTTGGTAATAAAATTTCCATTATTATCAAATTTTTGGATGGTACAATGTTCTGCATCACTAACATAAATATTGTCATCTGAATCAATAGTTATTCCATGTGCATGAAGAAACTCGCCATCATTATATCCAACTTTTCCCCAGCTATCTACTAAGTTTCCATCTTTATCAAATTTTTTTATAAAATGAAAATTATTGTTATAATAATCGTTAGTTACATCATTATTAGACGCTAATACTGCTTGAATTTGGTTGTTTATACAATTTTCTTTTGCGTTATCCTCTGAATTTGAATTATTATCAACAACATCTTCTGAATTTGGGTTATTATCAAAAATAGCTTCTGAAGTAGACTTTTTTGAAGTAGACTTTTCTAAAGAATAATAATCTTCGACTTTTAATTCATATTCAATAGCATAAATATTGTTGAATGTATTGCCTTTAGAAAGTAATAATGAAATTACCAAAATAGATGATATCAATAATGATGATCCTAGAATTTTATTCACAAATATTATCGAAACAGATCATTATTATTAATTTTATGCTACTTTTTTCTATAAAATAATACAGTCAATATAAGAAATAGGATATTTTATTCTTATATGATTTTTTTAAAAAATTAACAATTATTAAATTTCAAAGTAAAATTATTTAATAATCAACTTTCAAACTATGAAAATAATACATAATTAATGATATTTTTTATCTATTTAAATTATCAGAAAGAATGATGAACTAGCTAAATCACAATCTTTGCAATATTTTATTGCAAATTGATACTATTATCTAAGTTACTACAATATAAGTTATAATATGGACGTTGCAACAATATTTTCAATTATATCCAAAATAAACATTATTTAGATTCAAAAATAAAAATAATAAAATTTCTATGAATTGTATAAATTGTTAGTACAATTTACTCTGCTATTTAATCACCTGTTTTTAAATCCTAGATAATACCTTTTTTATATGAGAATTATGATTCCAACAGTTATTGGAAGTCCTCTTACCATTACAAAACTGTACCATAAATAAGAGTAGATATAATATATGCAAAAATCCAGTTACAGATCTTCTAATTCAAGTTATGACATCTTTTTAATATCAATGACTACAGAAGCCACGAAAGCAAAATATATAATACTACTCAAAGAATTTCTACAATTCTGTGAATTTACAGACTATGAACAACTAATACAGATGGAAGACACAGATAAGTTCAATTCAATTAGAGACTATATATTATATCAAAAAGAGACACGAAAATTATCTTATTGATCTTTACATGTCGCTTATTATGCAATTAAACTATTTTATGACGTAAACAATGTTATATTAAACTGGAAAAATATTAGCAGATACAAAGGCAAGATCTCTCGTAAGGTTGATGACCGTCTTCTTACAAATAAAGAAATACAAATGTTGACGCAGTTTGCAGATCTTAGAGAACGTGTAATAATTCTAACATTACTGAGCACTGGCATGAGAGTTGGTGGACTCGCAGGCATAAAAATGAAAGATATGCACTTTGTTGAAGATGAAAAACTGTATAAATTTACTGTATATTCTGATGATATAAACTGGAAATACATTACTTTTTGTACTCCTGAATGTGCTTTAACAATACAAAAATATCTAGAACACAGACAAAAAAGACATGAAGAAACAATTACCAAAAACAGTCCATTGTTAGCACAGAAAATCAATTTTGTTAAAGTTGGACACATGAACACAAATCTAATACAACAAACAATGTCACGTCTTCAATACGGATCTACACTAGTAAAAAGAGATCGGAAGAGCGTCG